>DASWYH010000272.1:0-2580 GCA_036405095.1 Gemmata sp.
CACCGAGATGGTGGTGGGCATGCGCAAGAACGACGGGAGGAACGGGCGGTAGTTCCCGTCGATGGTGACCGCGATCTTCTCGGTGAACCCGGCCGAGTTCCAGGGCACCGCTTTCGGGTCCGAGTCGTTGAACGGGTCCGGGTACGAACCGGCGGTTTTGGTCTTCGGCCGCACCACCGGCGGGTCGAGCGCCAGTCCGGCCGAGTCCACCGAGTACACCGCGATCCGGAACCCCTCGATGTTCTTCTGGATCCCGCCCATCCGGACGGTGGTGTACGCCTCGATGTTCTGGATCGTGTGCGTGCCGGTCGCGTCGGTGTACGTGTAATCGGTGACGTTGAACGTGCTGGGCTTGTCCACGTTCACCACCGCGTACCGCGCGCCCTCGCGGCACGCGTTGTTGGTGACGTGGAGCACCATCAGGAACCGGCAGTACTCGAACATGCCGAACAGGAGCATCAGGAACACCGAGAGGACCAGCGCGGATTCGACCACGGTTATCCCGCGGCGGCGCGTCCGGCGGAGTCGGGTTGCGAGCATGGGTGCGTTCCGAGGGACCAATGAACGAGGACCGGGGGGGGAAGGGGAACGGGGCGACAGCCCGTTGTTCCCTTTCCTTCGCCTCAAGTGCTACCAGGTGGGCAGCGTGGCGCTCACGGTGAACCGGTCGTCGGTGAGCATCTGCCAGGTGACGGTGAAGGTTACATTGGTCGGGTTGATCAGCCCCGCGTTGATCCACCGCACCTTGCTCCACGGGATGGATACGGTGACGGTGAAGAGCATGCCCTTTTCGCCGTAGCACGGTTCCGGCGGCGTGCTCCCGGCCACGTACGAGGTGCCGGCCGGGTCCGTCGAGAGCGGCACGTAATCGGTGGTGCGGGAACTCAGGAACTGGAACGTGACGGTCACGTCCGCCGGCTTCAGGTTGGTCAGCCCGGCCGCGTACAGGTACGCGTACACCGCGTCGTGAACGTTCACCGACCCGGTGCTCACCTTGATCTGGGTCGGGGTGCCCGAACTGTTGATCGTGTACGCCTGGGCCGAGAGCCGCGCCCCCTCGCGGGCCGCGTTGCTCACGATCTGCTGCACCTGGACCAACCGGCCCACTTCCCAGATGCCGAACATCAGCGGGATCACGAACAGCATGAACACGAACGCCAACTCGACCGCGGCGACGCCGCGGCGGGCCGACTTCGGGGAGCGGCGCATCGAATCACCCCGGACAAAGGGAACGGGCGGCGGTGTCGCGCGGCGCGGGCGCGAACCGGTAGAGGAACCGTTCAACCGTAGAACACGCCCCGGGCGCGGCAACCGGCGCGCGCGGAAATGTTGGCCCCGGCGAATTGTGTTCTATCCTACAATAAACCCGCTCCGCCCAGTGACCCGTTCATGATGCGCCCACAGACGGTACAGGAGGTGTTCGAGGCCCTCGGGAACGAGCGCCTCGTGGAACCGGTTCGGCTGGCCGCGTTCGCGGAGCGGCACGCGCGCGACGAGCCGGCCGCGGCCCTGGCCCGCCTGGTCGCCGACGGTCTGCTCACCGCGTTCCAGGCCGCGGAGGTGGCCAGCGGGAACGGGGCCGGGCTGTGGCTCGGCAGCTACCGGGTGCTGGACCGGCTCGGGCGCGGCGGCATGGGGAGCGTGTTCCTGGCGGAGCACGCGGTTCTGGGCAAACGGGTCGCGGTCAAGGTGCTCTCGGACGCGCTCCGCTCGGACCCCGACGCGCGCAAGCGGTTCACCCGCGAGGCGCGGGCCGCGGCGGCGCTGGCGCACCCGAACATCGTGACCGTCCTCGGGGCGGACATGGCCCACGACCCGCCGTTCCTCGTTATGGAGCACGTGGACGGGCTGAGCCTCCAGGAGGCGGTCGCTCGGGCCGGCGCGTTCGGCCCCGGCGAGGTCGCCGCGGTGGCGGTCCAGGTGGCCGACGGGCTGGCCCGGGCCGCGGCGGTCGGCCTCGTCCACCGGGACATCAAGCCGGCGAACCTGCTCATCGACCGGCGCGGGGCGGTGAAGATCCTCGACCTCGGGATCGCGAAGTTCACCCAGGACGGCGCGCACTCGCAGGCGCGCGGGGCCGAGGTCATCCTCGGGACGCTCGACTACCTCGCCCCCGAACAGGCCGTGGACAGCTCGGAGGTGGACACCCGCGCCGACCTCTACGCGCTCGGCGCCACGCTGTACTTCCTGCTCACGGGGCACCCGCCGCACCCGGGCACCGATGTGCGGTGGAAGCTGCGCGCGAAGCAGACCTGCGACCCGCACCCGCTGGACCAGTTGCGCCCGGACGTGGAACCCGAACTGGCCGCGGCCGTTCACCGGCTGCTGGCCCGCGACCGGAACGACCGGTTCCCGACCCCCGCGGACGTGGGCGCGGCGTTCCGCCCCTGGGCCGTGACCGGGCCGGGCTTCCCGGGCCGGCTGTTCAAGGCGGCGGCCCCCAGCACCGCCGCCGACGGAGCCCCCCCCGCCCCCGAAGCGGCCCGTGACCCGCTCCCGGATACGCTCCTCATCGTCAAGACGAAAGCGCGGACCCGGACCGAAATGATCCCGCTCTCGTTGCCCCCCGCGGCCCCGGCC
>DASWYH010000273.1:0-15112 GCA_036405095.1 Gemmata sp.
GGGTCGCCGGGGCAGAGCGGGCCGCCGGCCCCTCGCGGGCGCAACAGGCGCCCAGGGGGCTCGCCGGTCTTCGTTCCAGGCTACCGTCCACCGCCTTCCGAAACTTCAAAACGCGCGTCCGTAGTTCCGGGCGCGTGCCTCACCCCATCGGGCTACCCGGCGGCCACCCCTCCAGGGCTCAGAAACCAGGCATCACGGCACATCGTGCGCCTCGCCGCTCGGCACGTCTGCGGCACATCGCTCCGCCATTCGTCGGGCAACCAATAATTCCCCCCGAACACGCAAAGCGCGAAACTTCGCGCTACACCCGCTCCGCGTGCGCATCTCAAATAGTGAAGGAGGCCCGAACGCACGTGACCGGCGCACCCGATACCGGCGAGCGACCCCTGGAGCGCTACCGCGACTACCTCCGCGTACTCGCGCGGCTCCAACTGCGCACGCACGCCGGGACCAAACTCGATGCGTCCGACATCGCCCAACAGGCGCTCCTGCACGCGCACGCCAACCGCGCGCAGTTCCGCGGGGCGACGGAAGCGGAGTGGCTCGGGTGGCTCCGCGCGATCCTCGCGAACACGCTCGCCGCGACCGCCCGGGAGTTCCGCACCGCGGCCCGCGACGTGTCCCGCGAGCGCTCACTGGAGGCCGAACTGGAGCACTCGTCGGCCCGGCTGGAGCACCTGCTCGTTGCCGATCAGTCGTCCCCGAGCGAGGGGGCCGTTCGCGCCGAGGAGCTGTTGCGGCTGGCCGCCGCGCTGGGCCGGCTGCCGGACGACCAGCGCCGGGTCGTGGAGCTGCACCACCTCCGCGGGCTCACGGTCGCCGCCACCGCGGCCGAACTCGGGCGCACGCGCCCCGCGGTCGTGGGGCTGCTGTTCCGCGGTTTGAAGCGCCTGCGCGAGCTGCTCGCCGGCGAACCGGGGGGCCGAGCGTGACCCCCGACCGCGACGACCGGCTCAACGGCGTGCTGCTCGCGTACCTCGAAGCGTGCGAAGCCGGGCGCGCCCCGGACCGCGCGGAGCTGCTCACCGCGCACCCGGACCTGCGGGACGATCTGGCCGCGTTCTTCGCGGGGCGCGACGAGATCGAGCGCCTTACTGGGCCGGTGCGCGAGCGCGGCCCCTTCGCGGTTCCGCCCCCCGAACTGGGGCGCCTCGGCGACTTCCGCCTCGTCCGCGAGGTCGGGCGCGGCGGCATGGGGGTGGTGTACGAGGCCGAACAGCTCTCGCTCCGCCGGCGGGTGGCGCTCAAGGTGCTGCCGTTCGCCGCGGCCATCGACCCGCGCCGGCTCCAGCGGTTCAAGAACGAGGCGACCGCCGCCGCGCACCTGCGGCACGAGCACATCGTGCCGGTGTTCGCCGTCGGGTGCGAGCGCGGGGTCCACTACTACGCGATGCAGTTCATTGAGGGGCAGAGCCTCGCCGCCCTGGTCGCCGAGCTGCGCCGGCCGCCGGCCGCGCCGGAATTGAACCCCGCACCGAGTACGGTTCCGGTGGCCCGGCTCTCGACCGAACGGCGCGCCGGCGGACCGGCCCACTTCGACCGGGTGGCCGAACTGGGCCGACAGGCCGCGCTGGCCCTCGAACACGCCCACCAGGCCGGGATCGTTCACCGCGATGTGAAGCCCGGGAACCTGCTGCTCGACCCGGGGGCGCGCCTGTGGGTTGCGGACTTCGGGCTCGCGCAAGTGGCCGGCGATCCCGGGCTGACCGCGACGGGCGAACTACTGGGCACGCTCCGCTACGCCAGCCCGGAACAGGCGCTCGGCCGGCGCGGGGTCGTCGATCACCGCAGCGACGTGTACTCGCTCGGTGCGACCCTGTACGAGCTGCTCACGCTCCGCCCGCCGTTCGACGGGCGCGACCGCGGCGAGCTCCTCCAGCAGATCGCCGGCGCCGAGCCGCCCGCCCCGCGCGCCACCAACCCCGCGATCCCGAAGGCCCTGGAAACGGTCGTCCTCAAGGCCCTGCGCAAAGACCCGGCCGACCGCTACCCCACGGCGCAGGAGCTCGCCGACGACCTCCGGCGGTTCGTCGCGCGCGAACCCGTCCGCGCCCGGCGCCCGGGCGGCGCGGAGCGGTTCCGCGCGTGGACCCGGCGGCACCCGGCGGCCCTCCTCGTGTGTACCGGCGCGCTGCTCCTCGTGACGGCGGGGTCGGTGCTGAGTGCCGCTCTGGTCGGCGCGGAACAGGAGCGCACGCGGACCGAACAGTGCCGCGCCGAGGCCGCCTACCGGCGCGAGCGCCAGCGCGCGGAAGAGGCCGAGGCCCGGCTCGCACTCGCCCGGCGCGCGGTGGACGAGCTGTTCCGCGTGAGCGAGGAGGAACTCGCCGACCGGCCCGGAATGGAGGCGCTGCGGAAGCGGCTCCTCCGGTCCGCGCTCGCGTACTATCAGGAGTTCCTCGCCGAGCGCCGGGACGACCCCGAGGCGCGCGCCGAGCTGGTCGCAACGACCGCGCGCGTGGAGCAGATCCTGGCCGACCTCGCGTCCCTGCGCGCGGCGACGCACTTCTACCTGCTGTGTCAGCCGGTGGTGCTCGACGACCTGCGCCTGACGCCCGACCAGCGCGCGCGGGTGCGGGAACTCACCGCGCGCGTCGCCAAGGAGTGGGTGGAGTCGTTCCGCGACATCGGGCTCGTGGCGCCCGCCGAGCGCGGGCGCCGGACCGTTGCGCAAGCGCGGACCAACGAAGCGGACCTCAACGCCATCCTCGGCCCCGAACAGCGCGCCCGGCTCCGGCAGATCGGGCTGCAATCCGACGGCTCGGGCGCGTTCCGCGATCCCGAAGTTGCGGCCCAGCTCGACCTGACCGCGGACCAGCGCGAGCGCATCCGTGTGATCGAAGACGACGCGGCCTTCGGGTGGATGCGCACGATGGGGCGCGGGGCGCCGCCCGGGGGGAACGAGCCGGCCACGAGCGCGCGAGCCCTCGCGGTGCTCACGGACGCTCAAGTCCGCCGGTGGCGGGAGCTCACCGGCGCGCCCGTACAAGGGCCGCTCGTGCCCTTCGGCGCACCGCTCCCCAAAAGCGCGAAGTCGAACCCATGAGACTGAATCCCATCGTTTCCCGTTCGGCTCGCGCGCTTCGGTTTGTCGCCCTGTAAGGGCGCCGGAAGGTAGCCAGGGGTGGAGCGAGGCTTCGAGCGCAACCCCTGGTGCGGCCCTGAAACGACGGGATTCGGTTTCACCCCAGAGGATCGGCACATGTGCCCGCAGTACCGCGCGCGTTTCATCGCTCTCGGCGGCTTCTTGCTGCTGCTCGCGCTTCTCGCGGGGCACGCCCCGCCGACCCGCCGGGCCGCGGCCCAGGAGCCGAAGCCCGCGCCCAACGGCGACGCGGCGAAGAGCCCGTTCGGCCCGACGAACGTGTGGGCGGTTCACCTCGAAATCACCGCGAAAGAGTTCGACGCGCTGCAACCGCCCTTCGCCGGGGGCGGCTTCGGGCCGCCCAAGAAAGACGCGAAGAAAGACGACAAGGCGCGCGACGGCGAGAAGAACCTGTTCGGAACCGAGTTCCCGTGGGCCGAAGCCGATGTCACCGCGGCCGGCAAAACGCTGAAAAAGGTCGGGGTCCGGTACGCGGGCGACATGACGTACTTCGTCTCGGCCCGCGGGCTCAAGCGCCCGCTCACGATCCGCTTCGACAAGTTCGCCGACCAACAGTGGAACGGCCTCTCGGGGGTCCAGTTGCACGCGATGCCGCTCGACCCGTCCAAGGCCCGCGAGGCGCTCGCGTACTCGGTGTTCCGGGCCGCCGGGGTGCCGGCCCCGCGCACCGCGTTCGCCGAAGTCACCCTCACCGTACCGGGCAAGCACGATAAAGAGTACCTCGGGCTGTTCACCGTGGTCGAGGACGTGGACGCGCGGTTCCTGGCGTCCGCGTTCGGGTCCGACAAGGGGCTGGCGATGCGCCCGTTCGGCATCCGCGGTATCGACCACCTCGGCGACGACTGGGACCGGTACAAGGCCCAGTACCGCCCGCACCGCGAAGCCACCAAAGGCGAGGCGCAGCGCGTCATCGCGTTCGCGAAGCTGGTGAACCAGGCCACGGACGCCGAGTTCCAGAAGCGCATCGGCGAGTTCATCGACGTGGACGCCTTCTTGCGCTTCCTGGCCGCGAACGCGCTCACCGCGAACCTGGAAAGCTTCTTCGCGCTGGGGCACAACTACACGCTCTACCTCGACCCGAAGGGTCACAAGTTCCACTTCGTGCCGGGCGACCTGGAGTTCGCCCTGGCGAACTTCCTGCTCTTCGGCACGGCCGAACAGTTGATGGACCTGAGCGTGACCAAACCGTACCCCGGCGAGAACAAGCTCCCGGCCCGGCTGCTCGCCATCAAGGACATCAACGAGCGCTACCTGAAGCTGCTCAAGGAGCTGACGGCGAAGGCGTTCACCAAGGAGCAGCTCATCCGGGACGCCGAAGCCATTGAGGCGGCCACGAAGGCCGTTCGCGAGAAGGAGGCGAAGGCGGTTGCGGCGCGCAAGGAGCCGGCGCCCGGGTTCGGCGGCCCGCCGGGAGCAACGGCGCCCGACCTCAAGACGTTCGCCGAGAAGCGCACGGCGTCGGTTGCGGCCCAAATTGCGGGCACGAGCAAGGGCTACGCGCCGCAACAGTTCGGTTTCGGCCAGCCCCCCGGCGGCGGGCGCCCGGGCGGAGCGGGCAACAGCCCGCCCATTGACGAGAAGGCGTTCCGCGACACCGTGCAGGTGCCGCCGGAGTTCGAGGCCACCCTGTTCGCGGTCCCGCCGAAGGTGAACTACCCGGTGGCGGTTGCGTGCGAGCCCTCCGGCGCGGTGTACGTCGCGGTGGACGAACAGGGCTCGCTCGGGCGCACCCCCGGCGGCGGGAAGATCCTGCGGTGCATCGATCCGGACGGGGACGGCAAAGTGGACACCGTCACCACGTTCTGCAAGGTCGATCACCCGCGCGGCGTGGTGTACCGTGCGGGCAAGGTGTGGGTCATGCACCCGCCGACCCTGACCGTGTTCGAGGACACCGACGGCGACGGCGTCGCCGACAAACAGGAGACCCTGGTTACGGGGCTCACAACGAACCAGATCACCGACCGCGGCGGGGACCACACGACGAACGCCGTCCGGATGGGGATTGATGGGTGGCTCTACATCGGCGTCGGCGATTACGGCATCAAGGAGGCCCGGGGCAAGGACGGGAAGACGCTGGTGCTGCGCGGCGGCGGGATCGTCCGCGTCCGGCCCGACGGCACCGACCTGGAACTGTACTGTTCGGGGCTGCGCAACCCGTTCGATCTGGCGATCGACCCGTTCATGAACATCTTCACCCGCGACAACACCAACGACGGCGCCGGCTGGGACACGCGCGTCAGCCTGCTGAAACAGTCCGCGCTGTACGGCTACACGCAACTGTTCGCGAACTTCACGGACGAGATCATGCCGACGCTCGGCACGTTCGGCAACGGCGGCGGCACCGGCGCGCTGGTCGTACAAGACCCGCGCTGGCCGGCGAAGTACGCGAACGCCCTGTTCACCGGCGACTGGGGCCGCAGCGAGGTCTACCGCCACGAGCTGAAACCGAACGGCCCGACGTTCGACCTCAAGCAAGAGGTGTTCATGAAGATGCCGCGCGCCACCGGGATGGACATCGACGGGAGCGGGCGCCTGTACGTCGCGAGCTGGCGCAACGGCTCGGCGGTCGGGTTCGAAGGCCCGAACATCGGGTTCGTTGCGCGGGTCACGCCGAAGGGCTTCCGGCTGGAACCGTTCCCCGACCTCAAGAAAGCGGACCTCGGGCAGCTCGTGAAGCTGCTCGCCGCGCCGCAGGCCGTCACCCGGCTGCACGCTCAGGGTGAGGTGCTGGCACGCGGGACGAGTGCCGAGGCGACGAAGGCGCTGGTCGCGCTCGCTTCGGATGCGAGCGCCCCCGTTGAGGGCCGCGCGGCGGCGGTCTTCACGCTGAAGCAGCTCGACGGCAAGGGCTCGCACGCCGCGCTCCTCAAACTCGCCGAAGACGCAACGGTGCGCGAGTTCGCGCTCCGTGCCCTGACCGATCGCAAATCGGAACTCGCCGGGTTGGACGCCAGGCCCTTCGTTGCGGCACTCGCGGACGAGGCGCCCCGCGTGCGCGCGCAGGCGCTGATTTCGCTCGGGCGGCTCAACGACCCGGCCACCGCGAACAGCATCCTCCCGCTAACGGCGCGGCCGGCCGGTTCCACGGTGCCGGCGCAGCGCCCGCTCCAGAACCAACCGGACCCGGGCCGCGTCGTCCCGCACCTTGCCGTGCGCGCGCTGGTCGCGCTCGACGCCGTCGGTGCGTGCCTCGACGCGCTGGACGGCCCGCACGCGCAAGGGGCGCTCTGGGCGCTCCGGTACATGCACTCCGAAAAAGCGGTGGAGGGGCTCATCAAGAAGCTCGGAACGGCGCGGACCCCGGAACTGCGCCGGGGGCTTCTGGTCGCGCTGATCCGCCTGTACCACCGCGAGGCCGATTACAAGGGGTCGTGGTGGGGTATCCGGCCCGACAACACCGGCCCGTATTACGACCGCGCCGAATGGGCCATGACCAGGCGGATCGGGGGCGTCGTCACCGCCGCGGCGCTCGACAGCGACAAGGACACGCTCGCCTTCCTGAAAGCGGAACTGGCGCGCCACAAGGTGGCGCTCGCCGGGGTTCCCGGTGCGGCCGAAGTGGCCACGGTCGAAGACAAGCCGCTCGTGCTCCCGAAGGCCGATCCGAAGAACCCGAACCAGATCGGGAACCTGCCCCTGGAGACGGCCGCGCAGCGCGCGCTGGCCGCCAGAGGCGAAGCCAAGAAGGGCGAGCGGCTGTTCAAATCGCAGTCGTGTGTCGCGTGCCACACCACCGCCGACGGCCAGACGCCGAAGGGGCCGCACCTGGTGGAGATCGGCAAACGGTACAAGGCCGACGAACTGGTGGAGTCCGTTTTGAAGCCCAGCGCGAAGCTCGCCCAGGGGTACGAAACGTACCGGTTCGTCACCACCGACGAGCGCGTGTTCCAGGGGTTCATCGTGGGCGAGCGCGCCGACGCGACCGTGATTCGCGAGTCCACCGGCGTGCAGCGCGAACTCAAAAAGAGCGAGATCGCGACGCGCGCGGTGCAGAAGCCGTCCGCCATGCCCGAAGGGCTGGCCGCGAACCTGACGCCCGAGCAACTCGCGGACCTGATCGCCTACTTGCAGTCGCTCCGGTGATCGCCGAAGATGGGCGCCCGTGCCGCTCGCCGGGCGCCCGTTCCCGCACCTCTGCTCTTTCTCCAAGAGGGTCGGTCATGCGCTTCGTGAATCGTTCCGGCTGCCGTCCCGTCTCCTTTGGTGCCCCCTTTACTCCTGGCTGCCCTGCCCCTGTCACCCGCCCTGAAATTACTCCCGGCGCACGCGGAGCGTTTGAACGGTGCCGGTCCCGTCGCACAGCGGAACACTACTGCTGTTCGGGTCCGCCAGTACCTCCGCCAGTGTGCTGCTGCGGAACGCCTCTTCCACCATCGCGAGTGCGGCGTCCATCCGCTTGTGCAGCGGACACAGGTTCGTTCCGTGGTTCGGGAGCCCCAGCGGGCAGGTGGTGATGCGCTCGATCGGCTCCACCGCGTTCACCACATCGAGGATCGTCACCTCCTCGGGCTTTCTGGTCAGCGAGACGCCTCCGCCCACGCCGCGCTGGGTGTCCACGATGCCCTTTTTTGCCAAACCTTGCAGGATCTTCGATAAGTAGTCTTTAGGAACCTGGGTCGCCTCGGCAATTTGCGCCGTCGTGCGCGCCTTCGGGGCTTCATGTGCTAAATGAATCACAGCCCGTAAGGCGTACTCGACCGTTCGCGAGAACATTCTTCGACCCTCTCCGTGCGCAGCTCAAATCGGCTTTCTCAGAATACCCGCTGGACACCGAATCGAAAATAGGATAGATTGGTCCTGTTTTCCGTTTTGCACCTCCAGGTGCGAAATCACTCCGACTCTCCAGGGTGAAGCCATGACCAAAATCGATGAGCCGCGATTGGAATCGGACCTCGGATACCGGTTCGGGTACGTTGCGGAGTTCGTGGGGTTCGGTGCCGATGACATTGCCGCCATCCACGGCGCGGCCCCGCTCCTGGCGCCGCTCGTCCCGGCCCTCGTGGACGCGGTGTACCACAAGCTGCACCAGCAGGACGCGACCTGGCGCCACTTCGTCCCCCGCCAGCACGGGTACGATGGTGCGGTTCCGGCTGCCCTCGGACAGCTCACACCGGATCACCCACAAATCGCGTTCCGGAAGCAGCACCTCGGGCGCTACCTCGTGGCGCTCGTGACCAGGCCCTACGATTCCAAGATGGTCGAGTATCTCGACATGGTTGGCAAGATGCATACTCCGAAAGCCGGGAGCGCGGAGTTGAACGTGCCGCTCGTGCAGATGAACGCGCTGATGGGCTTCGTGAGCGACGCGCTCACCGCAACGATCCTGGGTCTGGGTCTGGAACGCGGCGCGGAAGTGAAGGCGCTGCGTGCGTTCGGGAAGCTGCTCTGGATCCAGAACGATCTGATTAATCGGCACTATCAAGCGTAGCGACTTCGTGCCCGGCGGTCACCGGGCCGGAGCCTTTTCGCCTCGTCTTCGGTTTCGGGGCTGCGCAGATATCGTTTTTTGGTGGCCGGGAGGGACACGGCGCGAGCCACCGCGAAGTGAGTCGGACCGTGCCCGTCACCGACGAACATTTTTCGCGTCACGCGGGGCCAGTTGCGTTCAACGGTGCCGGGAGCAGATCGTGACCGCGCCGGTGCAGAATCTCCCACGCCCGGTTGTGCGCATCACCCGCAGCAACGGCGAGAATGAACGGCCCGTCGGCGGGACCGGTGGCGGGCACGTCCACGCCGTTGCGGTGCAGGCTCATCCCGATCCAACCGCCGAGGAAACCGAGGAACATCGCCCCGCTGACGGCGCTCGTGACACCCAGACCGAACAGGTCGTGCGCACCGGTCGCCGGGGCCAGCAGCCACGCCAGCGCCGGCGTCAGGGCGACGCCCAGTGCGGCCCCGACAATGCTGCCCAGCACGGCCCCACCGAAGGAGCGGTCCCGCTCCAGGAGGTCGAGCATGCGACCGCCGCGGAGCCGACCGGCGTACCCGATCTGGCTGTCGCGGAACCCGGCGAGCCGTAACTGGAGCACGGCGGTGTCCGCGTCATCCTGGTTGTCGAATGCCACCACCACATCCGCGTTCCGCGGCCTGTTATGATACCCCCACATGGTTCTCCCTCTTCCGATGTCAGTAGTTTCAAGTGGCCAGTCGTCAGTGTTCCGTGAGGCCGACCGACGAGCAGTGGGGACCGGGATCGGAAGGGCACACGGACCCGGCTTCACTCCCGACGGGCCACTGAATGCGGACCACTTGAAACTACGGGATTCTGGATTGGGCTAACCGTTCACACTGCAACTGCTGCGCCGAGGGGGCGAATGCTGACGATCTATATTGATGCGGACGCGTGCCCGGTCAAGGACGAGGTGTACAAGGTCGCGAGGCGGTACGCGCTGAAGACGGTGATCGTCGCGAACAGCACCATGCGCGTTCCGGCCGATGCCCTGTTCGAGTTGGTGGTGCGGGCGGGGTTCGGCGCGGCCGACGACTGGATCGCCGGGGCCATCGGCGCCGCCGATATTTGCATCACATCGGACATCCCGCTCGCGGCGCGGTGCGTCGCCAGCGGTGCCGTTGCGCTCGACCCGAAAGGGCGGCTGTTCACCGCGGACACCATCGGCGAAGCGGTCGCCATGCGCGACCTGATGGACGAGTTGCGCGCGACCGGACAAGCGAGCGGCGGCCCGGCCGCGATGACCCCCAAGGACCGCTCGCGGTTCCTCGCGCGCCTCGACGAAGCGGTCCACGCCGCCCGCCGGGCCGCGAATGGGTAAAGGCGGACGGGCCACAAAAAAGCACAAAGGGCACAAAAGGAAATCGAAGACGAGGAGCGATTTGAACTCGTCCTGACAACCAATCCCGTGACCGCGGGTGACGGGTGATGAGACCGTGCGAACGGCGGGGCTTCCGGAGAGCGCGCAAGCGGGCACGGGGGCATGAGCTGTCGGCCACAAGGTGCCCTAATTACCCACACCAACCCGACCCCACTATCTGAAACACGGATTGGCCCTGCGCGGCCCTGAATCTGACCGGTTGCCCGGTTAGCCTGTTGACTCTCGCATCCGCCGACGCTATCAGCACCCAAAACCACGCAGGAAGCGTTGGGGGGGGTGGGATGAGTGTACGACGCGTGTTCATCGCGGTGGCGCTGGTGTGCGGGCTGTGCGTGTGGGGGTTCGCGCGGTCCGGGGACCAATCGGTCGCGGCGCAAACCGTGGAACCGGTCGTTCGCGACCCGATCGAAGAGGACGAGGAGGCCCGCGACGAGGCCGCCGCGCGGTACCGCACGAACCAGTCCCGGCACTGGCGGTACGTCGCCGTGGGGAACGGCTCCTCGCACTGAACCGGGCGCCCGCGCGCTGGTATCATGAACGCGAACTGACCCTCCCGTTCACGATGCCGAAACATGGCCCTGATCCACATCGACCCGGTCCCGCCGCGGTGCCCGCCTGGGGTCGTGCTGGCGTTCGTCTGCACCGCGGGCAAGCTCGACTCGAAGCACATCGGAAAGATCGCCTTCGTGGGCCGCGGCGCCACGGTCGAGGTGCCGGACGCAAAGGCCGCCGCACTCGTGAGCGCGCTCGACGGCGCGCCCCTTCAAACCAGGCCCGTGCGGGTGCGGTTCGCGGGCAAAGCGGATTTCACCGACGCGAACCACCTCTCGAACCTGTCCCACCTGCTCGACCTCGAAGCCCGAGCCGAACAGGAAGAGGCCCGGCGCCGCGCGCAGGCCGAAGACGGGTCCGCACTCGCCGACGGCTCGACGCTCGCGAAGCTGGTTCTGCGCGATTCGGAATTCGGCCTCGGCGGCCGGCTGCTCCTCACGTTCGGGCACAAAGCGCCGAACCAACCCCTGCCCCCTTCGCGCCTCGGCCCGGGCGCGCCGGTGCTCCTGAGCCAGACGAACGTGAACCGCCGGGTTCCGTCGTACCGCGGCGTCGTCTACGACCGCGACACCGCAACAATCGGCGTCGCGATCGACCCGCCGGAGGACGAACTCCCCGACGAAGCGGTCTGGCGGCTCGATCTGTCGGCGGACGAGGTCTCGCGCTTGCGACAGCAGGACGCGCTGCGCCGTGCCGCGAGCGCCGCCGGCGACCGGCTCGCGGAACTGCGCGAGGCGCTGTTGGGTACGCCCGCACTTCCTGAAGAGAAGGGGAGAGAAGGCGAAGAAGACGACCTACCCCCCGGCCCCCTCCCTGAAGGGAGGGGGGGAGTGGAGGTTGCGGAATCGCGACCCGAACCCGATGGGCTCCGCGCAGGCGCCGAACTCCCCCTCCCTTCAGAGAGGGGGCCGGGGGGTGGGTCTCCATCCGCCCTCAACCCGCCGCAGCGGGCCGCGGTCGAGTTCGCGCTCGCGGCGCGCGACTTCGCCATCATCCACGGGCCGCCCGGGACCGGGAAGACCACGACCGTTGTGGAGTTCATCCGCGAAGCGGTCGCGCGCCGCGACACGGTGCTGGCGTGCGCGCCGAGCAACCACGCGGTCGATAACCTCCTCGAAAAGCTGCTCACGGCGGGCGAACTGCCGGTGCGCCTGGGACACCCGGCCCGGGTGATGCCGGAACTCCGCGCGCGGGCCATCGACCTCCTTGCGGAGAAGCACCCCACGGCGCGCCAGGCGCTGAAGCTGCGCCGGGATGCGTTTGCGCTGTTCCGCCAGGCCGACAAGTGGACCCGCGAGAAGCCCCAACCGGGTGAAAAGGCCGCGCTGCGGCGCGACGCGCGCGCGATGCTCGGCGAGGTGCGGCAGCTCGAAGCCCTGGCGATCGAGCGCGTGCTGGACGAGGCGAAAATCGTCTGCGCCACGCTCACCGGTCTGGACAGCCAGTTACTCGGGCAGCGCCGGTTCGCGGTCGCGGTGATCGACGAAGCGTGTCAGGCCACCGAACCTGCCGCGTGGGTGCCCCTGTTGCGCGCGAACAAGGTGGTACTCGCCGGGGACCACTGCCAGCTCCCGCCGACCGTTGTTTCACCCGAGGCCGCCGGGCGCGGGCTCTCCGTGAGCCTGATGGAGCGGCTCGTGCGCCACTTCGGGCCGGACGTGTCGCGCCTGCTGACGGTTCAGCACCGGATGAACGCGGCCATCATGGGCTTCTCCAACAGCGAGTTCTACGAGGGCAACCTTGTGGCCCATGAGAGCGTGAGCGGCCATCGGCTCTGCGACCTGGCCGGGGTGACGCGCGACGCGCTCACGGACGCGCCGGTCCAGTTCATCGACACGGCCGGCGCGAGCTACGACGAGGAACTCGAAGAAGACACCGGGAGCCGCTTCAACCTCCAGGAAGCCGCGCTCGCGGTGAAGAAGGTCCGGGCGCTGCTCGCGCTGGGGGTGGGGCCGGCGCAAATCGGTTTAATCACCCCGTACCGCGCCCAGGTGCGGGTGCTCCGCGAGCGCCTCGCCGACGTTCCGGGGCTGGAAATCGATAGCGTGGACGGGTTCCAGGGGCGCGAAAAGGAAGCCATCGTCGTTTCGCTCGTGCGCTCCAACAACGAAGGCGAAATCGGCTTCCTCGCCGACACCCGGCGAACGAACGTGGCGTTCACACGCGCGCGGCGCAAGCTCCTGGTGATTGGCGATAGTGCCACACTCGCGAACGACCCGTTTTACCAGCGGATGCTGACCCACTTCGAGCAAATCGGCGCGCTGAGCAGTGTCTGGGAGGAACCGGAGTAACCACCATGCACCCCGAAGCCGACGCGCTCCTCGACGCGATCTTCGATGCCCCCGACGACGACACGCCCCGACTCGTGTTCGCCGACTGGCTCCAGGAACACGGCCAGGAGAACTACGCGCAGTTCATCCGGCTGCAATGCGCCGCGGCCCGCGAGCCGCTGTGGAGCGCCGAGGCGAACCGGTTGTGGAAAGAGATCGGTCGCGTGTGGGCGCGATTAGATCAGGAGTGGTGGCCGGCGACGCGCGACGTGTGGAACGTTCCGGTGACGGAATCGCGCTGGAACCCCGTAACGAGCACGTTTCTCGATGAGCCGGGGACCGGCCCCGGGCTGCTCGACGCGATCCATTTCCACCGCGGGTTCTTGCGCGAATCGGTCCCCTTAACTGCCAGTGCTCTCATCGCCTACGGCGACTCCTGTTGGCCCTGGGGCCCTTTTCCGTCCGTTGTGCTTGAACCAGACGGAGCTGAATCCGAACTGCTTGCCCGACCTCGCGCCGCACGCATCCGCTCATTGCGTTTGGTAGGTTGGGAGGACCCACCCCACGCGCTCTGGTTCGCCGGGGCACCGGAACTCGTGAGCCTTGAGAGACTTGATCTGACCGACCTATGCCTCGTCGAGAGCGATGTGGATTATTTGTTGCGATCGGAATTGTTTCCGAAGCTCAAAGAGGTTCGGCTCCGCGCGGTCCACGCTATTCAAAACGAGCCCGTCGCCGGGTGCCTGACAGCCGGCGTCGATACCTCGTCCGCGCGCCTGGCACAACTGCGCCGCCGACTTGAGGCGCGTTTCGAGAAAGTTGTCTGGAACACCGACGGGTAAATCGGGTTGTCGCGGCGCCGCTCGGGCGTCGTGTATGATGGAATCATCCACAGCGGCACACGGGCACCCCCGGGACACATGCCACACTCCATCCTCATCATCGACGACGAAGAGCCGATCGCGTGGGCGCTGCGGCGGGCGTTCGAGCGCGACAAGCACCGCGTCGCCGTGGCCGCGACCGCCGAAGACGGTCTCGCCAAGGCCAAGCAGCACCCGCCCGATGTCGTCTTCCTGGACGTCAAGTTGCCGGGCATGGACGGGCTCACCGCGCTCGGCGAACTCAAGAAGACCGCACCCGATGCGGCGGTCGTGGTCATCACCGCGCACGGGAACCTGAACACCGCGGTGAAAGCGGTTGAGGGAGGGGCGTTCGACTACCTGGCGAAGCCGTTCGAGCTGGCCCAGGCGCTCGACGCCTCGAAGCGCGCGATGAGCAACATGAAGGACGACGCCGGGGGCTCGCGCGCCCCGCTCGGCGAGGTGGACGACACCCCGGACGCGATCATCGGCCGCAGCCCGGCGATGCAAACCGTGTTCAAGCGGATCGCGCTGGTCGCGCCCTCGAACGCCTGCGTCCTCATCACCGGCGAGAGCGGCACCGGGAAGGAACTCGTGGCGCGGGCGGTCCACGCGAACAGCCCCCGGCGGCTCAAACCGCTGATCGCCGCGCACGTCGCCGCGTTCAACCCGAACCTCGTCGAGAGCGAGCTGTTCGGGCACGTCAAGGGGTCGTTCACCGGGGCCGAGCGCGCCCGCGACGGGCTGCTCAAGCTGGCCGACGGCGGCACGGTGTTCCTCGACGAACTCGCCGACATCCCGTTACCCGTTCAGGCGAAGCTGCTCCGCGTGTTGGAGCGCCAGGAGGTTCAGCCCGTCGGCGGGAACGAGTCCCAAACTGTGGACGTGCGGATCGTCTCCGCGACGCACGCCGACCTCTCGGCCGCGGTCCGTGAGGGCAAGTTCCGGCACGACCTCTTCTTCCGGCTGAACGTGTACCCGATCCACCTCCCGCCGCTCCGCGACCGGGTGGACGACATCCCGCTTTTGGCGGAACACTTCCTGCGCAAGTTCGGGGTGGCGAACCCCACCGGCGCGGTCCCGGCGGACACCTTCGCGTACCTGAAATCGCGCCCGTGGCCGGGGAACGTGCGCGAGCTGCGCAACGCGCTCGAGCACGCCGCGATCGAGGCGCGGGGCGGGCCGCTCCGCCCGGAGCACTTCCCCGAACCGAGCACCGCGACCGGCCCGGCGTCTCTGACCGAGCGCCTGCGCTCGCTCGTGGCCGAGTGGGTGCGGGAGCAGGTTCAGGGGCTCGACGGGAAGGAGCCCGCCGACCTCCACCTGAAGTTGACGGAGGCGATCGAGCCCGCCCTTCTCGATGAGGCCCTGCGGCAGGTGGACGGGAACCGGTTGGTCGCGGCGCGGTGGCTCGGCTTGGCCCGTGCGACCGTGCGAAAACTGATCCGCAAGTACCACCCCGAGAGCGCCGAACCGGACGGCGACGAATAAGCG
>DASWYH010000274.1:0-4995 GCA_036405095.1 Gemmata sp.
GAGGCGACCGTCGTTCTGCTGTACATGGGCAACGAGTTCAACGAGCTGCTCCGCCCGGTTCTGGAGAAGCAGCTCAAGCCGGGCACCCGGATCATCTCGCACCGGTTCGTGATGGGCGACTGGAAGCCCGACACCACCAAGACCATCACCGGCGCCGACGGCGACGAGTACCTGATTCACCTGTGGACCGTGAAGGAAAAGAAGAAGTAAGCTCCCGAAGTGCTACCGTGAACGACCGGTGTGAGTCCGGCGCCCGTCCCCAAAAATCGGGGCACGGGCGCCGGGCTCACGCCACATTGTGCGCAAAAGCGCGGCCGGGCGTTCCCCCGCCCGAAGTTCTCTGGTACACTCTCCTCACTTCCCGCCAAGCCGCCACTCGGGCGCACTCGCATGCTCCGCGCTCTCGCCACCCTTTGCGTTCTCGGTGCTCTGTGTGGGGCATCGCGCGCGGCCGACCCCACGTACTGGAACGACATCCGGCCCGTCCTCCGCAAGCACTGCGTCGTGTGCCACAGCGAGCGCCGGCTCTCGGAACCGGACGTGTCCGCGGGGCTCGCGCTCGATAAGCCCGAGAACATCAAGCGCGGCGCGAAAGATGGCAAAGTCGTGGTACTCGTGCCGAACAAGCCGGACGAGTCGCTCCTCGTCACCCTGCTGACTTCAAAAGACAAAGGGCGCGCGATGCCGCTCGACGCGGCCCCCCTGTCGCCGGAAGAAATCTCACTGATCCGGAAATGGGTCGCAGCGGGCGCGCCCGAGGGCACGCGCCCCAAGGGCACCGAGACCGGTGCTCCCGCTGGCCCCGCGCGCCCGGTTCGCAAGCTCGATGTGACCTTCGGCACGAAAGCCACCCTTCCCAAAACGGCGGCCCTCCCGGGCGCGCTGGAACTGACACTCAAAGTCGGACCGCTGCCGCCGGTCGCGGCGGTCGCGTTCAGCCCGGACGGGAAGCTACTCGCCAGCGGCATTTACGGGCGCGTGACCGTCTGGGAACTCGCTACCGCGCGGCCCGTAAAAGTGCTGACCAACGTTCTCGGTGCGGTCAACGATTTGAAGTTCTCGCCCGATGGCAAGCTCCTCGCGGTCGCGGGCGGGCAGCCATCGGCGCGGGGCGATTTGCGCCTCTTCGATACGGGCGAGTGGAAGCTGCTGCACTCGCTCGGCGGGCACCTCGACACGGTTTCGGGGGTGGCGTTTTCGCCGGACGGCACGAAGCTGGCGAGCGCGAGTTTCGACAAAACCGTTGGCCTCTGGACCGTGAGGGACGGGAAGCGGCTCCACACGTACTCCGGGCACTCGGATTTCGTGTACGCGGTCGGGTTCGGCCCCGACGGCTCCTGGTACGTGACCGCGAGCAAGGACCGCACCGGGCGCGTCATCGACACCGCCACCGGGAAGGGCCTGTTCACGCTCAGCGGGACCGATCAGGAGGTGCTCGCGGTCGCGGTCCACCCGGCGAGCGGGCAGGTGATGGCCGCGGGGCTCGACCCGCTCGTGAGCTGGTACGACCCCAAAACCGGTGAGCGCGCCCGGCGCGCCGGCGGCCCCGCAACCGCAACCCACGAGATCGCGGTGAACGCGAAAGGTACGCTGGTCGCCGCCGCGGGCGCGGACGGCACCGTTCGCACGCTCGACCCGAAGACCGCGACGCAACAAAAGGCGATACAAACCGGCGCGGTGGTGTTCGCGGTGGCCCTCGACGCGGACGCCAAGCGGGTCGCGAGCGGCGGCGCTGACGGCACCGTGAAGGTGTGGGACGCGACCGGTGCCCGGCTCCTCATCACGCTCTGGAGCGGCGCCGGTGATGACTGGCTGGCGCTCACCCCCGAAGGCTACTTCACCGGATCAAGCGGGCTGGAGAAGGGTGCCTGGAAAGCCGCCGGCAAGCCCCTCGCGGACCTGAAGCTGCTCGCCCCTTTGCGTGACCCGGCGCGCGTCGGGAGCGCGGCCCAGGGCCAGAAGGTCGCCGAACCGGTGTGGAAGTAGCCGAGAACTTAACGGCCCCGGCGGGAGCCGGTTCGTGGTGCGGCTGACCGGGTATTGTGGGAGCCACTATACTAGCCCGACGCTCTCCTTCTTCCCGGTAACAACTTTGGAGCTTTACGGATGTTGCGCGCGATCCGGTTGGTGGTCGGTGCGGTGGCGGTTCTGTTCGGCGGCGCGCTGCTCGCGCAACCGCCCAAGGACGCGGCGCAGGCCGAAGGGTACTTCCCGCTCAAAGTGGGCACCAAGTGGACCTACAAGGTCGGCGACAACACCGTTGAGGTGCGGGTGGCCAAGGCCGACAAGGTCGGCGGCGAAGAACAGTTCCAAGTGGACACGATCGTCGGCAAAGACCCGAAGACGACCGAGTGGTACGTCATCAAGGGTGACGGCGTGTACCGCACCAAGGTGAAAGACGACAAGCTCGACCCCGCCGTCAAGGTGCTGGCGCTGCCGATCAAGAAGGACGCCTCCTGGGAAATCAGCACCAAGGTGGGCACGCAGACCATCAAGGGCTCCATGCGGGTGATGAACGACAAGGAGAAGGTGAAGGTCGGCGCGACCGAGTACGAAACGGTGCTCGTCGAGGGCAAAGACCTGGACATCGCCGGGGCCAAGACCACCGTGCGGTTGTGGTTCGCCAAGGGCAAAGGCATCGTGAAGGAAGAATTCGCTCTTCAGACCGGCGAGGTCGTGAAGCTCGAAATGACCAATTACGAGGAAGGCAAGTAAGTTCGGCATCACCTTCGGGGCACTGGGCTTCCACCTTGTGCCCCGACACGAGTACGCCAACTGCAGAACTCCGAATAGCCTTCCCTCGGTGCATCTTTCTGCCTTTCGGCTCCGACCACTGAAAGTGGACCAATCCTGAAAAAAGAACTCCCCCCGCCTTGTTGGGGGCTTTGCGAGGGCACCCCATGCGCGCCGCTGCTGCGTTTCTGTGCGTCACCGTGTTCGCTTCGATGGGCTCGGCGCAAACGTCGTTCCCGATGATCACGCACGTGTCGCCGGTGGCGGTTCAGCGTGGGGCCACCTCTGAGGTGACCGTCGAGTGCCGGACCAGTTCGCTCGCGGGTGCGTACAAGGTTCTCGTTGAAGGAACCGGTGTAACTGCGGTGGTGCTTGCCGGCCCGACGGCCCCAGGCGCCCCGAAGGCACCGGCCCCGGTTGTGCCCGCGTGCAAACTCCAGGTGACCGTTGCGCCCGACGCGGCCGTGGGAGTGCGCGAGTTCCGGATCGCTTCCGCGCTGGGGATTTCGTCCCTGGGCCAGCTCCTCATCGTTGACGCGCCCGTCACGCCGGAGCGCGTGGCGCCGTCCACGATGGCGAAGCCGCTGCCCGTTTCGGTCCCGTCGGTCGTGTGCGGGCGAATCAAACTGGCCGAAGCGGTTGATTACTACTCGTTCCGCGCCAAGGCCGGGCAGCACCTGACGTTCGAGGTGATTTGTGCCCGCATTCAGGACAAGATTCACGACCTTCAGAAGCACGCGGACCCGCTCATTGCGGTGTACGATCCCGAGGGTAAGGAACTGGCCGCTGCGGACGACGGATATTTCGCCGATCCGGTGCTGACGTTCACCGTCCCCAAAGACGGGGAGTACCGCGTCGCGGTTCGTGACGCGAAGTACGACGGCGACCCCCGTTGGGCCTACGCGCTCAGCATCACGGACGCGCCCCGGGCCGTGTACTCGTTCCCGCTCGCCGTGAACCCGGGGAAGACCGTCAAAGCGGCGCCAGTGGGCAGCGCGGCACTCGCGGGTAACGAGTGGGCGCTCACCGCACCGAACGCAATTAGCATTTCCACCGTGCCGCTGAAGCTCGCCGGCGCGGAAACGAACCCCGTGCCGGTCGTCGTTACGCCGCTCTCGCTGGTCGCGGAGCAGGAGCCGAACGACACGCCGAAGCAGGCGACACGAATCACGCTCCCCGGCGGCGCGAACGGGCGCATTGGCGCGAAGCGCGACCTCGACCACTTCATTTTCGCGGCAAAGAAAGGAAAGGCGGTGCGCATCGAGATTTTCGCCCGCCGGTTCGGAACGCCGCTGACCAGCCAGCTCGATTCGCAAATCGACCTGATGACCCCGGACGGCAAGATTATCGCCTCGAACGACGACCTTGTGGGCAAGGACTCGGGGCTCGTTTTTACCCCCACTGCGGACGGCGACTACGTCCTCCGGGTGCGCGACCTGAACAACAAGGGCGGTGACGGGTTCGTCTACTACCTCGAATGCGACTTCGCGCGCCCGGATTTCACCATCAAGTGCGATCCCGCCAAGGCGATGATCGGCCCGGGGTCGCGCACCGCGTGGTACGTGCAAGTGGCCCGAACCAATGGTTTCGCCGGCCCGGTGACCGTGACCGTTGAAGGGCTCCCCGCGGGCGTGTCGGTCAACGCGCTCACGGTCCCCGCCAACATGACGCAGGGGCTGCTCGTGGTCAGCGCCGCGCGGGACGCGAAGGTGGTCGCCTCGGTGGTTCAGGTTGTGGGCGCTGCGGAGACCGTGGACGAGAACCAGAAACCCACGAAGCTGACCCGAACCGCAATCGCGGTTGAGGAAATCTACCTCCCCGGCGGCGGGCGCGGGCGGTTCGATGCGGGTCTGATGGCGGTGGCGGTAACCGGACCGTCGGACCTGCTCGAAATCCGAGTGAAGCAGAACCGCATCACACTGAAGCCCGGCGAAGAGGTCAAGATTGAGGTCGAGGTGGTGCGCGGGCCGCAGTACGACAAGGCGGTCACGCTCGACGTGCTGTTGCGGCATCTGGGGAGCGTTTACGGGAACCCGCTGCCGCCGGGCGTCACGCTGGTGGAAGGCAAGAGTAAAACGCTTCTGGGAACCGGGCGCACCGGCTACATCACCCTGAAAGCGGCTCCGGACGCGACCGAGTGTGCCGACGTGCCGGTGAGCGTTCAGGGATTCGTGGCGATCAACTTCGTGGTCAAGATCGGCTATTCGAGCGAAGTGATTTGGGTGACCGTGAAAAAGTAGCACCCGCGAATGTGCGGCCCGT
>DASWYH010000275.1:0-11945 GCA_036405095.1 Gemmata sp.
GTGCCCCTCGACGCTGATGCAATTGAACGATTCGTCGGCGGCGTCCTTGAGCCCCTCCTGGGCGTCGTCCAGGCTGAGCTTCGCGTCGGTCATGATCACCGCCAGCATCGTCGCCAGATTGGGGCCGATCATCGCGGCGCCCTTGGCGACCCCGGTGACGGTGAAACCGGGGTGCTGCCGGGTCGCGATCTTGATCCCCGTATCGGTGGTGAGGATCGCGTGCGCGGCGTCGGAAAAGGCGTCGCGCCCGGGGCGGGCCTCCCGGGTCGCTTTCGGAACCCCGGCTTCGAGCACCGGCATCGGGAGCGGGCGCCCGATCACGCCCGTGGACGCGACGAGCACCTGCTCGGGGGCGCACCCGAGTTCGCGCGCGACGAGTTGAGCCATCCGCCGGGCGTCCGCGAGCCCCTGGTCCCCGGTGCAGGCGTTGGCGTTCCCCGAACACACCACGATCGCCCGGGCGTCGGCGCGGGGGAGCCGCTCGCGGCTCACCTGCACCGGTGCCGCGCACACGCGGTTCTGGGTGAACACGCCCGCGGCGGCGGCCGGGGCGGCGCTGATGATGACCGCCAAGTCGCGCCGGTCCGGTTCGGTGCGCAACCCGCTCACAATGCCCGCGAACGTGTAGCCGCGGGCGAGGTGCCATTCGCTCATGCCGAAATCCTACGCCGACCGGCAAGCGGGGGTAGGGCGCGCGGCGGAAACGGGCGGCTATTTGGTCAGCTTCAGTTCCCAGCCGACCTCGCCCTCTTTGATTTCGACCGTCAGGTCGCTGGTTTCATCGGACCACGGCCGTTTGGGAATGGCGCGGGTCGCGGCCCCTTTCGCCCCGGCGTCGGAGCCGTGTGGGTAAACGGTAACGGTGTAGAACCCGCCCGGGATGCCGTCCGTGCCGTCTTCGGTTTTGAGCTTGAACGTGCCGTCGGCGCCGACCGTACCGGTGCCCGCCTTTCCGAAGATCGCCCCGCCCTTCGCCGCCGGGCTCAGGGTCACGCTCGCGCCGCCGCGGATCGGGTGGCCGGTCGGGCCGACGACGCGCCCCGAAACCGGTACGTTGGAGGTCGGGTAGGGGTTGGGTTTGTTGGGTCCGCCCCCGCACCCGAGGAGCGGGACGAGGGCGAGGAAACCGGCGCAGAGAACGAGTGCCCGCATGAAAAGCTCCTGGAGACGAAGAAGGGCCGGGGGCGGTGCCCCCGGCCCGAACCGCCGGGTCCCGGTCAGTCGTTGGTGACGACCTCGCCGCCGTTGGCCGTGCAGAGGTTCCGTATGGCAACCGGGGTGATGCTGTCGCGGATGAACCGCACGCTGCCGTCCCCCATCACCGCCATCGCTCCGCCGCTGAGGTAGCTGAACGCCTCGTCGTTCGGGCCGCAGTTGTTGGTCGTCCACGGGCACCCGGTCGGGCCGCCCCGCGGGGTCGCGTTGTTGTTGACGACCTTGCGGCCGTTCCCGGTCAGGGTCGGGTCGCCGGACACTCAGTTCCCCAGGTCGGGCTCCGCCCACCGGGCGACGAACGTCAGGTTGCCGGACGGGTCCGAGTACTTCCCGTTCACGATCCCGTTGAAGCCGCGGCCGACGTCCTCGATGAACGCGATCGTGTTGCTGGTGCCGTCGGTGACCGAGACGACGGTGGTGCCGCCGCCGACGTTGACCGGCCCCCAGGTGCAGGCGCTCGACCCGCTCCCGGCGGAGACCCCGGTGCCGTCCTTGAAGGTCCGCTTGAGGAGCCCGTCCTTGCGCCACACCGTGCTCCCACTCTGGCGGCTGCCGGCGTCGTCGATGTCCACGGAGGCGATCGGCATGTAGTCGCAGATGCCGTAGCCGGCCGGGTCCTTGAGCGACGACCCGTCCGGGCTGCTCGGGAACACGAACGTCTTGATCCCGGTCTGGAACGGATTGTTCGTGCCGGTGTAGCTCCCGGCCGACATGTAGTGGACGCTGATGTTGACCGACTTGTACACGTTGTCCTGCTCGATGTCCGGCAGGATCATGGTCCAGGTCGAGGCGGTGTCCATCACCGCCACGACGTTCGTCCCGTTGTTGTAGCTTCCCTCGCCGCTCGTCGGGAACCGCTCGTGGGTTCTGGCGAAGTTGTGGATCGGCAGGCCGGACTGTTTCAGGTTGTTCGAGCACGACATCCGGGCCGCGGCCTCGCGGACCTCCTGAACCGCGGGGAGGAGCAGCCCGGTCAGGATCGTGATGATCGCGACCACCATGAGCAGTTCGATCAGTGTAAACGCGGACCTACGACCCGAAAGGCGGGCCATCGAGAACCTCGGGGTAGGGAGAAGGAGCAACAGCCCCCCCGGGCGCTCTAAAGCGAGCGCGGAGCAGACTTTTGGGGTGAGCGCCGGTCCCTGCAAAAGCGGTACGAAATGGCGACCCGCAGCTACCCCACACTATTTATTACAAAATAGAACATAGAATCCAATGAATGCCAGATCGACTCGCGCGTGCCGGAAATGAACAATCCGAGTAGAACCGGAATGTGTGAGATGCAGTCGGTCTTTTACGGAACCGTCGGGGGAGGCGGGGGATTAACCAAAGAATTTCCCCCCGAACGCACGGGCATCCGCCCGCGCGTGCCGCAGGGCGGGCGCCCCGGTCAGGGGGCCGGGGGCGCGTCGTCGAACGCGCCCTCGTCGGCCGTGATGATGACCACCCCGCTGGCGGTCAGGGCGAGTGTGTGCTCGACGTGGACGCTCGCGAGCCGGTCGCGGGTCACCACGGTCCACTGGTCGGCAAGCGTATCGACCTCCGCGCGCCGCATGTTCACCATCGGCTCGACGGCGAGGGTCAACCCGGGTTCGAGCTTGAAGTCCGCCTTGCGGGTCTCGCGGTCCACGTAGTTGGGCACCTGCGGGTTCTCGTGCATGATGCGCCCGATGCCGTGCCCCACGTAAGAGGTCACGACACTGAACCCCGCCTGTTCGACGTGCTTCTGCATCTCGCTCGCGACCTGGCTCCACCATTTCCGCTTCGGGAGCAGGTCGATCGCGATTTGGAGCGTCTCCTCCCCGACCTTCAGGAGCCGGGCCTTTTCGGCCGAGACCTGGCCGATCGGCACCGTGATCGCGCGGTCCGCGCACCAGCCGTTCAGCCGGCACGCGGTATCGACCTTCAGCAGGTCGCCCTCTTTGAGCACCCGCTGACCGGGGATGCCGTGGACAACCTGTTCGTTCACGCTGAGACAGGTCACCGCCGGGAACGGCGTCTTGCCCGGGTATCCTTTGAAGAGAGGGACCGCCATGTGTTTGGCGTAAAATGCCTCGACCGCCTGGTCGATCTCGATGGTCTTGACGCCCGGCTTCGCCATCTCGCGGCAGATCCGCAGCGCGCGTGCGACCAGTTTGCCCGCTTCGCGCATGAGCGCGATTTCGCGAGCGGATTTGAGTTCCGGCGGCCGGTTCGCGTTGGGTCGGATCATCGGAGTAATATGGGGTGCGGAACTCGGAGTGCGGAATTCAATGCAGAAAACAAGCGCGGGTCGACCTTTAGGCCGTTGTCTTCACTCCGCGTTCCGAATTCCGCACTCCGCATTATATGCGAGTCCTCCCGGCGGGAGTCGAACCCACGACCACCGATTTATAAGACCGGCGCTCTGCCGTTGAGCTACAGGAGGCGGCGTGCGACCGACATATACCGTCCGGTATCATGACGCGCCTCCTTCTGTGGTCACGGTGGCCCCGACCTCGGGCGGGTTCCCGAGCGAACTCAGGATATCCTGGAAAATCTTCTCGGGCGACTGAGTCGCATCAATGTCCCGCACGAGGCCCTGGCGGCGGTAGTGATCGAGCAGCGCATCGGTGTTCTTGTGGAACTCACCGAGCCGCCGGCGGATCGTCTCTTCTTTGTCGTCGTCGCGGAGCACCAGCGGCGCCCCGCACACGTTGCACTTCCCGGCCACCTTGGGCGGGCGGGCCGTGGCGTGGAAGCACACGCCGCACTCGGGGTTCGAGCAGCACCGCCGGCCGCTGATCCGCCGGACCACCTCTTCGTCGTCGATGCTGAGGTTCACCACCGCATCGAGCCGCAGGTACTCCAGCCGCAACAGGGCGTCGAACGCGATCGCTTGTGAGTACGTCCGCGGGTACCCGTCCATCACGAACCGTTCGGGCCGGTTCGCGCTGCGGAACAGTTCGGCGACCACATCGTTCACGATGGTGTCGGGAACCAGCAGCCCCTGTTTGATGAGCGGCCCGACCTCGCGGCCCATGTCGGTTCCGCGTTCGATGGCGTCGCGGAACATCGCGCCGGTGCCGATGGTCGTGAGTCCGAAGCGCTTCACGAGGCGCTCGGCCTGCGTGCCCTTTCCGCTGCCAGGGGGTCCGACGAGCACCAATCGCATGAACCGTCCCTTGCGCCTTTCGACCGGGCCTTGGGGAACCCGGGAACCCGAACTGCGTCACCGGGGGAGGCCATCCGGGAGCGACGGGCGAGGGGAACAACACTGATCCTTCACAACCACAGTATTGTCGTCCGCACCGGGGGCATCATCAAGGGGACGGCGAAAAAGAACTCTCCGGCTCGTGCGAGAGGCACGCTCCAATTGCTACTCTCGGACCACAAACCCCGCGGCCAGCGGTTCGAGCGTTCACCCACCGGGTGCCAAGAGGAGCCCCCGTCCGATCGCGCCGCGGTTCCGCCACGGCGCCCCCGAACCGCGGCGCGCTCACGTCTCGTCGGTCAGGCCCGGGTAGTTCCGCATCACGAGGTGACTGTTGATCTTCTGCACGAGGTCGAGGGCCACGCTGATGACGATGAGCAGGCCGGTGCCGCCGAAGTAGCTCGCGACCACCAGCGGGACCCCCATCTCGTTCGAGATCACGTTCGGGATGATCGCGATGATCGCCAGGAACGCGGCCCCCACGAAGGTGACCCGCATGAGCACCCGTTCGAGGTAGTCCGCGGTCTTCTTGCCCGGCCGGTAGCCGGGGATGAAGCTCCCGTGGTCCTTCAGGTTGTCCGCGATCTCCTTCGGGTTGAAGGTGATCGCCACCCAGAAGTAGGTGAACACGTAGATCATCACCACGTAGCCGATGTTGTACACCCAGCCGCTGTGGTTGTTGAAGATGCTCGCCAGCGTCCCGGCCCACCCGATCGAGCTGTCCGAGAGACCGTAAATCGTGCTGAACAGGATGCCCGGGACGATGAGCAGCGTGCTCGCGAAGATCACGGGCATGACCCCGGCCGCGTTCACCTTCATCGGGAGGAACTGCCGCGTCCCGCCGTACACCCGGCGCCCCCGCACGTGCTTCGCGCTCTGGGTGGGGATGCGCCGCTGGGCCTTCGTCATCGCGATCACGCCGACCACGACCACGAGGAACAGGAACGCGAGCACGATGATCTTCTCGAAGCTGATGTCGGTCCCGGCCCCGCCGAGGGTGAACACCGAGTCCTTGATCTTGCCCGTCGTGGTGTCGATCAGCAGCGAGTTGACGGCGTCCGGGATGCGGGCCACGATCCCGGCCATGATGATGAGGGAGATCCCGTTCCCGATCCCGTACTCGTCGATCTGCTCGCCGAGCCACATGAGGAACACGGTCCCCGCGGTCATCGTGATGACCGCCGTGAACCCGAACCACCACAACTCGAACCCCGAGTCGTAGCCCGGCGGCGCGAGGCCCATGACGCCGCCGTCGATCTCGGGTTTCATGACCGCTTGCACGACCATGATGGCCTGCACGATACAGATCGGCACCGTGAGGTAGCGGGTGAACTCGTTGAGCTTCTTGCGCCCCCCCTCGCCCTCTTTGCGCAACTTCTCCAGCGACGGCACCACCCCGCTCGACAGGAGCTGGATGATGATGGACGCCGAGATGTACGGCATGATGCCGAGCGAGAAGATGCACGCGTTCGAGAGGTTCCCGCCGGAGAACAGCGACACGAACCCGAGCACCTGTCCCAGCGCGCCGCGCTGCGCCTGGGACATCTTCTCGGCCATCTTCGCCTGGTCGATCATCGGCAGCGGGACGTAGTACCCGACGCGGTAGACCGCGAGGAAGATGAGCGTGATGAAGATCTTCTTCCGCAGCTCGGGGATCTTGAAGACCGTCAGGAGCTGTTCCGGGACCAGCCCCAGGATGCTGGCCGCGGCACCGAAGAGGATCAGCGTCCACCCGAGCCACGACAGGGTCGGGCCGCCGTAGGAGAACGTGACCACCCCGCCGATGAGCGTCCCGATACCGGCGACGAGGCTGATGGAGCGCCAATTCATGGTCGTAATCCTTACCCGAGGGAGCGATACGCGATGAGTGATGGGTGATGAGTCGGCCGGGTGGCCGTTTACTCATCGCCCATCACTCATCGCGAGTCGCTCATCGTTTATTTGGGGGCTTTCGCGGCGCGGGCGGCGTCCAGCGCCTTCTTCTTCGACCCCATCTTGTTGCGGACCGGCTTCTTCGGCTTCGGGATGACGTCGCAGGTGCCGCCGGCCTTCTCGATCGCGGCCCGGGCCGCGGCGGAGAAGTGGTCGGCCCGGACGGTCAGTTTCTTGGTCAGCTTCTCGGCCCCTTCGCCAAGGATCCGGACGTGGTCGAACGTCCCGACGACGAACCGGCGCCCCTTGAGGGCGGCCATGTCGACGGTGCTGTTCACGTCGAACGCCTCGAGGTCGCCGACGTTGACCACGGCCGCGGTCTTGTCCCAGGTCGCGTGGCTGAACCCGCGCTTCGGCCAGCGCCGGAACAGCGGCATCTGCCCGCCCTCGAACAGCCCGCTGGGGAGCCGGGCGCCGGCGCTGGCGTACTGGCCCTTGTGACCGAGGCCGCACGTCTTGCCGTGGCCGGAGCCGATGCCGCGGCCGACGCGGCGCTTGAGCTTGCGCTTCTGCACGCCCGGGGCGTGAACGGTTGCCAGATCCATTAGAGTTGCACCCCCCGGAGGCGAGCCACGTCTTCTTTCGTGCGGAGCTGGGCCAGGCCGTTGAGCGTGGCCTTCACGAGGTTCAGCGGGTTCGTGCTCCCGTGGACCTTGGTGAGGATGTTCGTGATGCCGCACGCCTGCAGCACCTCGCGGACCCCCGGGCCCGCCTTCACCCCGGTGCCCGGACCGGCCGGGACCATGATGACCCGGCTGGCGCCGTACTTCCCGATCACGCGGTGCGGGATGGTGGAGCCGCGCACGGCCACCTTCTGCGACCGCCCGACGTTGCCTTCACCTTCTTTGATGGCCTTTTCCACGGCCGGCGGCACCTCGTTGGCCTTGCCGTAGCCGTAGGACACCTTGCCGCGGCGGTCGCCGACGACCACCAAGGCGTTGAAGCTGAACCGCCGGCCGCCTTTCACCACGCAGGCGGACCGTCGGATCTTGACGACGAAATCGACCAGCGCGTTGTCACGCGAGTCACCATCGCCCCTGTCTCGTCGCTCACGCGCCATGAATTACCCTCGTTGGGGACGGGACATTCCCCGCCGGAAATATCGCCTGTTGTATTGGTAACCGGGCGCCCGAACTCGAAAGCGGGCGCCCTGATGCTGTGATTGTTACTTCTTGTCGCCTTCGGGCTTCTTCTTCATCGCGAACTCGCCCTTGGGCTTCGCGTCCTTGGGCTTGGCGTCCTTCTTCGCGTCCTTCTTTTCCGCGGGCGCCTCGGCGGCGGGCTTCGGGGCCATTTTCGCCTTCACCGATTCGAGGTCGGTGCAGACCAACCCGGCTTCGGTGGCGGCCACGGCGAGGGCCGCGATGCGCCCGTGGAACCGGAACTGGCCGCGGTCGAACACCGCGACCGTGATCCCCTTGGCCTTTGCAGTCTCGGCGAGCTTCCGGCCAACCTCGGACGCGGCCTTGATGTTGCCGCCGTGCTTGAGCCCCGAGCTCTTGCCCTGGCTGGTCGCCGCAGCGAGCGTGACGCCGTTCAGGTCGTCGATCAGCTGCGCGGAGATGTGCAGGTTGCTCCGGTTCACGCTGAGGCGCGGCTTCGCCGGGGTTCCGTAGATGATCTTGCGGACGCGGAACCGCCGCCGCTCCGCCTGTTTCCGCTTCAGTTTTTGAATGTTCATGGTAAGAGCTATCAGTGTGCCGTGTGTCGTTATCAGTCAAACGGCGCAACCCACCAACGGGTCGCGCCAGTCGCGTTCGGTTGCCGACTGATAACTGACAACCGAACACTGACAACTACCGCTATTTCCCGGCGGCGAAGGACTTGCCTTCCTTGCGGCGGACGACTTCGTTCTCGTACCGAACGCCCTTGCCCTTGTACGGCTCCGGCTTGCGGCTCGCGCGGATCTCCGCGGCGAACTGGCCGACCCGCTGCTTGTCCGCACCGCTCACGATGATGGTGGTGGCGTCGGGGACGGCAACGGTGATGCCTTCGGGCGGGTTGTGAACGATCCGGTTCGCGAACCCGACCGTGAGTTCGACGCCCTTGCCCTTCGCGGCGACCTGGAACCCGACGCCCTCCACCTTGAGCTTCTTTTCGTAGCCCTTGGTGACGCCGACCACCATGTTGTTGATGAGCGCGCGGGTGAGCCCGTGGAGCGCGCGGTTCTGGCGGTCGTCGTCCGGACGGGTGACCTTGATGGCCTTCCCGTCGGACTCGATCTTCATGTTCGGGTGAGCGGTGAATTCGAGCCTGCCCTTCGGCCCCTCGACCTTCACGTTGCTGCCGTTCAGAGCGACCTTCACCCCAGCGGGGATGGCGATCGGTTGCTTACCAATACGCGACATTTCGAATCCTCCAGGGCTTCACCGGGACGAACCCGGAACGCGGCCCTTGTTGAGTATCACCACGCAATTTCGTCTTCGTCCGCAACCCGTCTCATACGATCACGGACGCCCAAACAGCCAACCCACCCCGCGGTCATAACAACGGCGAAGGCGAGCCACAAAAAGACCGTCACCACAACGCACGCGACGAAGGCGAGGAGCAACAGCAAAAGCGGGCCGAACCCTCCGTCCACCGCGTGGCCCTCACCTCACCACACCGTGCAAAGGATCTCGCCGCCGACTTTGGCCTTCTTCGCCTGGCGGTCGGACATCACACCGTGGCTGGTCGAAAGGATCGCGATCCCGAGGCCGTCGAGCACTCGTTTCACGTCCTTGTAACCCTGATACACGCGGCGGCCGGGCTTCGAGTACCGCTCGATGTGGCGGATCACCCGCTCGCCGTCCGGGCCGTACTTCAGGAACACCTGGAGCACGACGTGCGGTTCGCCGAGTTGCTCCACTTCCTGGAACACCTTCTGCGAGCCGCCGTCCTCGGTCTGGGTCTCGGTGTGCTTGCCGGTGCGGTAGCCGAGGATGAAGCCCTCCTCGAGCAGCACCTTGGCCAGCGCCACTTTGAGCTTCGTCGCCGGCATCTCGACCAGCGGGCGCTCGATGCTGTTGGCGTTGCGGATGCGCGTCAGCATGTCCGCGATCGGGTCGGTCATCATGGTTCTATCCTCCCCTTTCGGCGGTTACCAGGACGCCTTGCGCACGCCGGGGATGAGCCCGTCGCTGGCAAGCTTGCGGAAACAGATGCGGCAGCAGCCGAACTTGCGGTACACGGCCCGCGAGCGCCCGCACAGTTGGCACCGGCGGACGATCTTCACGAGCACCCGCCCGGGGAGCACCCGTTTGGGGTCGCGCTGGTCGGCCGGCTTCTTCAGCTCGGCCTTGTGCCGGGCAACGGCCGCCAACTGGAGGCGGTGCCGCGCTTCTTTTGCGTTTGTTGACATTGCTTGGGATTCTCGGTGCGGCGTTCCGCCTCGGAACCGGGGTTACGCACCCCGGGGAGCCGGCCGTTCCACATATTTTCAAGGGTTTCGGGGGGACTGCCCCTTGGCCCTTGGCGATTGCATTACTTGCTGTCGTCCCGGAACGGCATCCCGAAAGCCCGGAGCAGCTCGCGGGCCTCGTCGTCGCTCTTGGTCGTGGTGACGAAGGTGATGTCCATACCTTGCGAGAAGGTCACCTTGTCGGGATCGATTTCGGGGAACACGAGCTGTTCCGTGAGCCCCATGCTGTAGTTGCCGTTCCCGTCGAAGCTCTTCGGGTTGATCCCGCGGAAGTCGCGGATCCGGGGCAGGGCCAGGTTGATGAGGCGGTCCAGGAACTCGTACATCCGCTTACCGCGGAGGGTCACCCGGCAGCCGATTTCGGAGTTCTCGCGGAGCCGGAACCCGCTCACCGCCATGCGGGACTTGGTGATCTGGGCTCGCTGCCCGGCGATGAGGCCGAGCTGTTCCGCCGCGATCTTCATCCGCTCTTTGTCTTGCAGCGCCTTGCCGACACCCATGTTCAGGACGATCTTCGTGAGTTTGGGCAGGCTGAGCCGGTTCTCACGGCCGAGCTTCTTGGCGAGCGTGCCAACGATCTCCTTGTTGTACTTCTCAAGAAGACGCGGCGGCGGGCTCTGAACTTCGGTAGCGGCCATAATTGAGGAACCTCGGGTGACCTATGGCGGCCCCACGGCAACGGGGCCGGTACGGGTCTTCGTGAAACGGTCAGAAAAAGCGAAGGGCCGATCACTCGTGCCCCTGCTGCGCTCGGTTCGGGTCAGTTACTGCGCCGCGACCTTGGGCTTCTTCAGGACGCGGAGACGGGTCTTGCTCTTCTTGGCGAACAGCTCCTTGGTGCCGTCCGGCAGCGTCCGCACGCCGACGCGGGTCGGAACGTTCAGCACCGGGTCCACGAGCATGACGTTCGAAACGTCGACCGGCATCTCCTTGGAGAGCCGGCCGCCTTGCGGGTTGCGGCGTGACGGCTTCAGGTGCCGGTACACGCGGTTCACCCCTTCGACGACGACCTTGCCCTCGGCGCGGAGCACGCGGATCACCTTCCCGCGGGTGCCCTTGTCGTCACCGGCGATCACCTGAACCACGTCGTTTTTGCAGATATACATGAGAGTCTTCAGTGCTCAGTTTTCAGTTGTCAGTAAGCAGGTCCCCGTGTCCGACTGAACACTGAACACTGATTACGGAACACTTCCGGTCACACCACCTCAGCGGCCAGGCTGAGGATCTTATTGAACTTGGCCCGCAGCTCGCGGGGGACCGCGCCGAAAATGCGGGTGCCGCGCGGGTTGTTGTCGTTGTCGAGCAGCACCAGCGCGTTGCGGTCGAAGCGGACGTAGCTGCCGTCCTCGCGGCGGGTGGCGACGCGGGTCCGGACCACGACACCCTTGACCACGTCGCCCTGCTTCACGTCGCCACCGGGCAGCGCCTTCTTCACACTGGCACGGATGATGTCACCCAGGTACGCGACCCGGCGCTTGCTGCCGCCGAGCACCTGGATACACATCACTTCTTTCGCCCCGGTGTTGTCGGCCACATCGAGGAACGTGTACATCTGGATCATTCGTTTACCTCAGAGCTAGCAGCCGTTGGTACATTGCTGTTAGCGAAGCAAGGCACACGTTCCGGCCAACAGCGCACAGCCAGGAGCGTGCTGCAGTTATTTCTTATCGTCCTTCGCCGCATCGGTCCCGGCGACGGCGCCTTCCAGGTTCGAGAGCGTGCGACTCGGCGCCCGCTTCACCACCCGGATCAGTTTCCATCGCTTGAGCTTGGACAGCGGGCGGCTCTCCTCGATCTCCACCGTGTCGCCGAGGTGCGAGTCGTTGAGCTCGTCGTGGGCGTAGCACACGGTGCGGCGCTTCACGAACTTGCCGTACTTCGGGTGCCGCACGAGGCGCTCGACCTCGACCCGACGGGTCTTGGTCGTCTTGTCGCGGGTGACGACGCCCTCGAGGATACGGCGGGCCGTCGTTTTCGTGGGAGCGGCCGGGGTGCCAGCAGGCGTGTTCGTGTCAGCCATTACTTACCACTCCCCTTCGGCGCGGTCTTCTTGTCTTTGGCGTCTTTCTTGGCGTCCGACTTCGCGGCCTCGGCCGGTACGGCCGCCGGGGCCGGGGCCGCCGGCGTAACGGGCAGGGTGCCGCCCTTCGCCACGTAGAACCGCTTGAGCCGCGCCCCCTGGCGGTGGGCGGTCCGCTTGCCCGGGAGCCCCTCGTCTTCCTTTTT
>DASWYH010000276.1:0-2353 GCA_036405095.1 Gemmata sp.
GGCCAGGGCCGCGCCGATCAACCGGTGCCCTCCGCCCAACAGGTCCGGGTGAAACCACCCGAGGAACCCGATGAGCGCACCGACCACGGCCGCCAGTTGCCACCCGCCGATTGTGCTCCGAACCCGTGCGAACAGGCCGAGGGTGCGAAAGAGTGTGAAGTTGAACAGCACCCCGGCGATGCCGCCCGCCACGCCGATCCCGATCGCGAGCGGAACGACCTCCAGGGGCGGCGGCGCGTCAACCGGGATGGCTCCGAACACCGGACCCTGGCCCAGGATCTCGCGCGCGAGCAGATCGCCCGCGGCGGAGGCGAGAAGGGCCGCGAGGTAGTCGTCGGGCCGGTCCCCGCCGCGCAGCTCTTCGAAGAAGAACATCATCCCGGCGAGCGGGGCGTTGAACGCCGCCGAGAGCCCGGCAACGACGCCGACCGCGATCAGCGTTCGCTCCTCCTCGGGGTTGCTGGAGAACCACAAGCCCCCGGCGCGACCGACCGCCGCGCCGACCTGAACGGTCGGCCCCTCGCGCCCCAGGGCGAGCCCACCTCCGATGCTGAGAATGCCCCCCACCACCTTCACCCAGAAAACACGGACCCAGTGGAACGGGAAGCCGTTATGCAACACACCTTCGAGGTGCGGGATGCCGCTCCCGGCGGCCTCGGGGGCCACCCCGCGGACAAGCGCAACGCCCGCGCCCACCAGAGCGGCCCCGAGCCCGATGGCGGCCGCCAGCCCCCAGTCGGTTCGGCCGATGAGATCGAGGACCAGGTCACGCAGGTTCTCCGTTTCTTCGAGGGCGACCCGAAACCCGACCGCCGTCAACCCGGATACCAACCCGACCAGCGTGGCCCGAACGAACAGCGCGCGGCGCGGCGGCCCGGGCAGCCGGGGCAGCGGTTCGTGCGCGAATTCCCCAAGCGGTTTGGGGTGCACAGGTGGGGCGGGGGCCGGTTGGTCCGTTGGGGCCGGGGTGAGCGACAAATTTGCACCCTCATAAAGAGCGCGCGGTTCGGCGGCGCTCCGGTGTCAGACCGAGTTCGATCGTTCCGAGTAGCCAACGAGCTGTCCGTGGCCGGAAGTAGCGAGAAGAGTGCCCAGTTGGAACGAAACCCGACGAGTTCGCAATGGACCACCGGCTTACCAAAGACCACATGGAGGAGAGGTTCCGGAGGCCGTGGCAAGGCGCAGGCTAACAAGTGTGGGGTATGAGGACCAATTTTTGGATTTTTTAACGTTTGGCAACACTTTTGACGCCGAAACGGAAATGGTTCAGACCCCTGCGTTCTCAGATGCCACTGGCCTTGCGGCCCCCAAAACCGCCCGCACGGTACCCAGCTTACCAATCCTTGGGAAGTCGAATGCGTTGTCGGACAACCGACATCGAAACCTGAAGAGAAATCAGCGACAAATCACACAGCCGAAGTTTGTGTCCTGCGGTGAATGACGAGTGGAGGCGGGGTTTCGGCTTCACAATTAATTAACTTTAGCGATTCCGGCTCGGCAGTTGCACAGCATTCTTACACAACTCAACATACCTTCCTCAAGGATGGAGGTCATCATGCTCGTACTCACCCGCAAAACCGGCCAAGAAATTATCATTGGTGGCAACATCCGCGTTACGGTGACGTCTGTGGGGGATGGTCGCGTGAAGCTCGGAATCACCGCCCCTGCTAACATCAAGGTAAACCGCGCCGAAGTGGCTGCCCGCATCGTGGCCGAAGAGATTGAAGCGGTTGTGGAAGTCGCTTGCGGTTGACACGCAACCCGTGGTTGCGTAATGTCCCACCCACTCGGACGGGCGCCATGACGGCGCCGCGCGTGGGCACGGATGTCCTTATTCGGGTACACAACCCCGTCGTTGGGCCTTTACCGGCCTGCCGGCGGGGTTGTTGATTTTGCACACCCGTTTCCCGCGCGCGATGCGCGCAAAACCGCCTTTTGAGATATTCGCCATAGTTCAACACGTAGTTCAGGAGTTTCAAGTAGTCGGTGGGCTGTTCTCAGTAAGCCGTACAGACGAGAATCAAACACCGGACTTCGAAGGACCCAATGGAACGCTCTTCGCTGGGCACTGACCACTTGAGACTACTGGACTTAGGTGGCATTCCGAGACAGGAGAGGAAAGCGGCCCATAAACGACGGCTCCCCTTTCCTGCCCGCCTGTGTGATCCGAATTCTTGGAGCGTTGGGAGCCCAGCAACTCCATCAGGTGCAAACGACAACAACACGTCAGTAGCCCCGCGGCGCGTATTCCACCGCGTTCCGCAGACGCCCCGGGCACCAGCACGGCGTAACAGAAAGGTGCGAAGGGGCTCACGAATGTGACACGAGCCGCATTGATCCCTTCCCCTGGCGC
>DASWYH010000277.1:0-8787 GCA_036405095.1 Gemmata sp.
CGGCAGCCCGGTGTACTTCTCGCGGGTGCCGGTGGCGGAGTCCACGCCGTCGGCCACCTGTTCCGCGGTCAGCCGCTTCACGGTGTAGCGCGTGAAGTGGACGTTCGCGGCGTCCGCTCGGTTGCCGTCGGTGCTCTGGGCCGAGAGCTGATACGCCCGGCTGTTGAAGATCACCTTTAACAGGTGCCGCGTGTCGAACTTCGATTTCACCAGTTCGTCCGCGAGCGCGTCGAGCAGTTCGGGGTTGCTCGCGGGGTTGGTGGCGCGCATGTCGTCGAGCGGCTCCACCAGCCCGCGGCCCATCGTGTAGCCCCAGAAGCGGTTCGCGAGGTTGCGGCTGAACATCGTGTTCGACGGGGCCGTCAGCCAGTCCGCGAGCCGCTTGCGGCGGTCGAACTCGTCGTCCCAGCTCACCTTCGTGTCCCCGTCCAGGGGCACCGGCTTCACGACGCCCCCCTTGCGCGGGTGGCGGGCCTCGCCCGCGGTGCGGATGAAGATCACCGTTTCGCGGCCGAAGATGCCGAACTCCTGGCTGTTCTTCGTTCCCAGACGGGTGAAGAACGCGGCCATGCCGTAGTAGTCGTCCTGGGACCACTTTTCGAACGGGTGGTGGTGGCACTTCGCGCACCCGATGCGCACCCCGAGGAACAGTTGCGTCGTGGTTTCGGACCACTCCTCGAAGCCGCGCCCGATCTGGAAGAAGTTCGCGGGGCCGTCGGTGAACGTGCTGCCCTCGGCGGTGACGACCTCGCGCACGAGCGCGTCCAGCGGGACGTTGTCGCGGACCTGCGCGCGGACCCAGTTGTGGAAGCTCCACATGCCCTTCTCCTGAAGGGCCGTGCGGTTGATGCGCAAGAGGTCGCCCCACTTCAGCGCCCACCAGTCGATGAATTCGCCCCGGGCCAGCACGCGGTCGATGGCCGCTTCGCGCTTCTTCGGGTCCTTGCTGTCGAGAAACGCGCGCACCTCTTCGGGCGTCGGCAGTGTGCCGATCGCGTCGAGGTACAACCGGCGCAGGAACTCGTCGTCGCCGCACACCGGCGACGGGGTGAGGCCCAGCTCCTTCCACTTCGCGATGAGCTTGGTGTCGATGAAGTTCGCCGCGCGCACGTCCGGATAAGAGGCCAGTTTCGCGAACGGCAGCGTCACCTGTGCGACCTCGGCCTGCCCGCCGAAGCGGATCATGACGTGCGTTTCGCCGGCGGCCTTCGCCGTCACCAGCCCGCCGGGGGTGACCTCCGCGACCGCGTCGTTGAGGGCGTCGAACTGGGCGGTGGCCGTCACGTCTTCGCGCGCGCCGTCGGACCAAATCGCGGTGACCGAAAGCTGCTGCTGCTCGCCCGGGGTCATGAGCCGCGCCGCCGGGAACACTTCGAGCTTCGTGACGCTGGCTTCGGTCTTGACGGGCGCCGGGGCGCCGTCTTCGAGCCACTGCCGAATTGTGACGTAGTCGCGGCTGTTGAGCTTCAGCTTCTCACCGCCCCCGTGTTCCATGACCAGCGCGGGCTTCGCCAGGAGGATGCTGCGCTCGGGGTCGCTTGGTACGATCCGCCGGCCCTCGTTGCTCTGGACGATCTGGGCGTGATCGAACACCGGATCGAAGCCGAACAGCGAGAGCTTGAACCCGCCGCGCCCGTGCTGGGCCCCGTGGCACCCGCCGCCGTTGCACCCGTTCTTCGTGAGCACGGGCTCGACCTCCCGCGCGAAGCTGACGGGCACATCCGAAGCAACCTTCGCAGTCGCCACGGGAACGCGCACTTTGGCCCCGTTGGCTTCGATGTGGAGCGTCGTAGTCCCGTCGGCAACGGGGCGCAGCGTCCCTTTTTCGGCGGTGGCGATCTTGGGGTTCGCGCTCGTGAACGTGGCCACGCGGGTGAGGTCCCACGTGCGGCCATCGGCCCACACCCCCAGGACGACCACGCGCTGCTCGGCGCGCGGCCCGATGAGCTTCACGTCCCGAGGATAAACGACCAGTTCTTTTGGTGCGCCGGCGGGCGGATCGGCCGCGCGAACGTCCGCGAATCCGGCGGCGCACACACACACGGCACAGAGCAAGCGAGCGAGCATGGCGGGAGCCCGTGAGCGGGTGAATCGGCGGGAACGCCGGGCGGGTAATGAAATCGTCGCGGATTGGTGGAACGGAGTCAAGAACAAGACGTTAGAGACGCGAGGGACCGGTAACGACCCGTGACGGGTGCCTGGGCGCGGCCCCCTCGTTCTTTCTTTATCGGGTGCCATCCGTGACCACAAAAGTCCTCGCGATCCCGCTCTGCCTGCTCGCGGCCCTCGTTTGCACCGCCGCAGACAAAGACAAACCACCGGCGCCGAAACTGCCGCTCGGCAAGGACACGACTTACGTGGTCGGGCCGCTCGACAAGGACGGGTACATCGACTACGAGACCGCCCTCAACGCGGAGCTGAGCAAGGACATCACCCCCGAGAAGAACGCGAACGTGTTGCTCGTGCAGGCGTTCGGACCGGCCCCCGAGGGCGGCACCGGGTTCCCGCTCGATTACTACCGGTGGCTCGACATCCCGGTGCTGCCCAGGGACGGCGACTACATTATCGGCGCGGGCGCCTACGTCACCGGCCAACTGGGCCTCACCGGCGAGCGGCTGGAAGCGTTCTACGAGGTCCAGGGCCGGGCCACCCAGCGCCCGTGGGCGGCGAAGGACTGCCCGCCGCTCGCGGAGTGGCTCAAGGCGAACGAGAAGCCGCTCGCGCTGGTGACCGAAGCGGTCAAGCGGCCCGAGTACTACAACCCGCTGGTGTCGCGGCGCAAGCCCGGCGAACCGAGCCAGTTGATCGAAACGCTCCTGCCCGGCGTCCAGAAGTGCCGCGAACTCGCCTCGCTGCTCACCACCCGCGCGATGCGGAACTTGAAGGAAGGAAAGATCGACGCCGCATGGGCCGATCTCCTCGTCTGTCACCGACTCGGGCGCCTCATCACCCGCGGTGCGACCCTCATTGAGGGGTTGGTCGGGATCGCGATCGGCCAGATCGCGCACAACTCGTCACTCGCGCTCCTCGATCACCCCGACCTCACGGCGAAGCAGGCCGCACAGTGCCTGAAAGACCTCCAAGGGTTACCGAAGCCGGGGACGCTCGCGGACAAGATCGGCGTTGTGGAGCGCATGATGGGCCTCGATACGCTCCAGAACCTCCGCCGCAACGGCCCCGGCAGCGGGCTCGCGGGGATCACCAACGACGGCAACGTGTTTCCGAACCAACAGAAGGCGTTCGAGGTGCTCGACTGGACCGTCGTGATGCAGACGATGAACGCGCGGTACGATCGGCTCGCCGGCGCGATGCGCACCAGGGACCGGACCGCCCGCGCCCAGGCGCTCAAGACGTTCGAGGACGAACTGGACGCGGTCAAAAAAGACTACGCGGACGAAACCAAGGTCAAGAAGGTCATGGAAGGCAAGGACGCGGGCAAGGCACTCGGCAAGGCGCTGGGGGAGGTGCTGATGGGGCTCGTGGCGCCTGCGATGAACAAAATCCAGCAAGCCTACGACCGCGCCGATCAGACCGCGATCAACCTCCAGATCGCGTTCGCGCTGGCAGTGTACCGGAAGGACAACCGCCGCTACCCGGCGCACCTCCGAGACCTCGCGCCGAAGTACCTCGCGAGCGTGCCGGACGACGTGTTCACCGGGAAACCGCTGGTCTACAAGCCGGCCGACAAGGGCTACCTGTTTTACAGTCTCGGAATGGACGGCAAAGACAACGGCGGGAGCACCTTCGGCGACGACCCGGCGGGCGACGATCTCCCCGTTAAAATGCCACTCCCGCCACTGAAGAAGCGGTAACTGGAGCGCCCCACAGCGGCGCAATCCTCTTGCGAACGCCGATGGCGGGGGACACCCCAACGACAACTGCGTTCGGCCGCTCCCGTCCCGCACTCAAGGCCGGTCGCCGGGGCGCCCCAGAACGGCGTCGTTGCGGTTGGCGCCAGCGCTGACGTGCCCGTACAGGTTGCGGTAGATGTCGTCACCGTTCGGCCCGACGAACGGCGAGGTCGTGGAGCGCACGTTCCCGCCGACGAACAGCACGTTCATGCAGCTCGCGTGCGGCGACACCGGGCCGACACCCGGGGCCGCGTCCGAGTTCGGGAAATCGGCCGAAATCGGCATCAGGTCGTGTTCGTTCGATTCGGGCGCGGCCGGGTTCGGGCGCCGCAGCCCGAGCAGTTCGCCGGTCGGCTCACGGAACCCGAGCGTGTACGTGTACGCGACGAACTTGTCCGCCGCCGGGCACCCCGGGCGGAACCCCGCCGGCAGGTGCCCTTGATCGGTGAGCGAGGTCACGAACGTGTCGGCCGTGGGGTGCGCCGTCGTCCCGATCTGCGGGTAGCGGCCCTGTGGGTCGGAGTCCGCGTAGCCGGACAAACCGGTGTGGAGCGTGCGGAGGCTGTTCTGGCACGCGTACACCCGCTGCTGCTGGCGCCCTTTTGCGATGCCCGAGACCACCAGCCCGAACCCGAGGAACGCGATCCCGGCGGCGACGATGAGGTCGGCGCGGAACCGGCGCCCGGGGGCCGGCGGCTCGGGGCCGTCGCTCACGGGCGGGGCGGGTTGGTTCCCGGCGGGGCGCTTGGCCCGCGTCCCGGACCCGAACTCGATGTCGAGCGGCGGTTCGGCGCTGAAGTCCCGCAGGAACGCTGCGACCGCCGGTTCGGACGCCTCGGGCTCCGGCTCCCGGGGTTCGTGTTCGACCACGTGCTGCGCCACTTTCGAGATGGCGCGGAGGGCCAACCCCGGGGCCGGTTCGGGCGGGTTCTCGCGCTCGAACTCGGCCGTTGCGAGCACCGGGTCAAGAGCCCGGCGCAGGCGGAGCAGGCGCGCGGCGAGCTCGGGGTCCGAGTTCGCGCGCGCGGCGACCGCCGCCCGGTCTTCGGGGTCGAGGAGGTCGAACAGGTAGCCGAGCAGGTCGTCGTCCGACATAGTTGTTGGTGCCGCGGGCCTTCTTCGGGGCGCGGCTAAGCAGAGGGTATGTGGACTCCCGATTCCTCATCCGCCGGCGCGCCCCCCTCGGGGGCGCGCCAGTCCTCGGTGAGCTTTGCGAGCGCCGCGTGCAGGCGAGACTTCACGGTCCCAACAGGGATACCGAGGGCTTCGGCCACGTCGCGGTACTTCAGCCCCTGGAAGTACGCCAGGATGACCACCTGCCGCAGGAGGTCCGGGAGGCGCTCCACGGCCGCGCGCACCAGCTCGCGCTGTTCGGCCCGGTCCGCGGAGTCCGGCGGCCCTTCGCCCGGGGCGGGCAGCAGTTCGAACAGCGGGCGGGGCTGCCCGTCCTCGTCGGCGCTGGTCACGGCGTCGGCGCGCTGGTCGGCCCGGCGGTTCCGCCGCCGGAGCGCGTCGATCGCCTGGTTCGTGGCGATCGCGTAGAGCCACGGGCGCACCGGGCGCCCGGGTTCGTACTGCCCGAGCTTGGTGAACACCTGAACGAACGTGTTCTGGAACACGTCGTCCGCGAGATCGTCGTCCCCGAGGTAGCGGCGCAGGTAGCCGAACAGTTCGCGCTCGTAGCGGCGCACTAATGTACCGAACACGTCCCGCTCGCCGGCGCGGAGCCGGGCGAGCAGCTGTTCATCGGTATCCGGCGGTTGGCGGTGTGGTTCCTGCACGGTCCTTATCACCTGTACGCAGCAGAGGAGACGAGCGTTCGCGCGGCGCGCCGAAACGTGCCGAACGGGACCATTCCAGAAGTGTATCACATCGCGCGCCGGACGTGTCCCCTCCGGTGCCGGCCGTTCCGACGGGGTCCGAGCCGAAGGCGGTACGGGTGGTCCGCGGGCGGGCCGATCGGCGCAAAGGGGGCAAACGCAAGAGGGGGCAACGGGAGGTGGTCGCCGGGGACGGGCGCGGTTATCGCAACCGGAGCACCTTGTTCATCCGCTTTTCGAGCCGCTCCCACACCTCGCCGGGCGGCCGGCTCACGGCCGGGAGGTGGTCCGGGAAGTGGGTCAACTTGCCGTCCGGGTTCACCTGCGCGAACCCGAAGAGCGCCTCGGCCCACGGGGCCCCACCGTCCCACGGCATGCCGACGAGCCCGCACACCAGGTACGCCGCCGTGCGGTGCAGCACGGTGCCCTGAATTTCCACCACGACGCCCACCGGCACCGGGCGCAGGCACTCCATGTTGAGCACCCGGCGCAGCACGAGGTTGGCCTCCGGGCCGATGTGCTTCCACGCGGTCGCGTAGCCCGCTTCGAGGACCAGGCGCAGCATCGCGCCGGCGTACAACGTGCCGTGGTGGTTCGCGTCGGCCGGGAGGACCAGCTTGTGGCTGTGCGTGATCGCCGTGAACCGCGGCTCGGGGTCCTTGCGGGGCAGCGACACCGGCTGAACGAGTTGCTCGGCGAACATCCGCGTGCCCTCGAACGGTATTCCGTAACGCTTGGTGCTCGGTAGGGAAGGCCGCCGCGCGCCCTTCTGTCCGCGGCCCACTTAAAGCCACCGGCGCCACATCCCCGGTGCAGTTGTTCGCCGCGCGCGAACGGGTGGTTTCAGCGGCACCATCGGACGATGGGCCGACAGGCGCCCGGTCCGAGCGCCCACCTCGATTTAGAGCCCCATTACCGACACGGCCCGAACCGCACAAGGTCACCCACGCCGGGCCGCCCGCGGTGGACGAACCACAACTCGTTCCGCACCATGACCCAGAGCTACCGCGAGCGGTACGCGAATTCCCCATAGGGCCACGATTCATGCAGCGCACGCTTATCCTGTTGAAACCCGACGCGGTGCAGCGCCGGCTGGTCGGCGAGATCACCACCCGGTTCGAGCGCAAGGGGCTCCGGCTCGCGGGGCTGAAACTGGTCCAGGTGTCCCGCGACCTCGCCGAAAAGCACTACGCGGTCCACAAGGGGAAACCGTTCTACGAGAGCCTGTTGACGTTCCTCACCAGCGGCCCGACGGTCGCACTGGTGTGGGAGGGCCGCGAGGCCGTGGCCGTGTGCCGCAGCCTGATGGGCATGACCGACGGGGCGAAATCGCCCCCGGGCACGATCCGCGGTGACTTCGCGCTGAGCGTACAAAACAACTTGGTCCACGGGAGCGACAGCGCGGAAAACGCCGCGCTCGAAATCGCCCTCTGGTTCACCCCCGAAGAACTGGTCACCTTTACCGCGACCGACGCGACCTGGGTCGCGTAACTCACGACCGGCGCAACCCGCCCGTCCCGCGCCCCCGGTCGTCACCGGTGCCGGGATCGGTTCGTTTTCCGCGCTCGCTCCGACCGAAGATGGTGAGGTTGGGCAAGATCTCACGGAGCACGAACCATGACGCGCATCTTGATTGTGGCGGTGCTGTTGCTGGCCGCGGGTGAAGCCCATGCGGGCGGGTGGTTGCGGCCCAAGAACCGAACGACCGCGCCAACCGCGACCATCGCCCCACGGAGCGCGACCCCGATACCGGTGGTCGCGAAGCTCCAGCCGGTGGTCGGTTCGGTGCAACGGACGGGTCACTTCACGAACCCGCTCACGCACAAAGCCAAGTTCTCCAACACCGTTTATAACCCGATCTCGGGTCAGTTCGGGACGAACGTGTTCCGCCGCTGATGGGACCGGACCGTTCGGCCCGCGCCTGCCCTTGCGACGTGAGCCGAGCGGGTGACACGTTCACGAGCACGGTGGCTGGGCCGGCGCGGCCGGGCGTCTGGCGCCGGCGGCCCGGCCTCAAATGTCCCCGCCCCAGGGCGCTCCGTGGTGCGACCGCGAAAGCCGGCCGATCGGACCGACCGCCCGCGCAGGGGCCGACGATCGCGTTACGCCCGGGCGGAGCGAGCGGGACCGGGTGCGTTCCGCGCTGCCGGGTGAGCCGCAGGGTGCCGCGCCGAGACGGGGGCGGGCCAGAGCGGGGGCCAGGACCTTCCGGGCACACGGCCCCTCCCGCGCACTCATTTCTTGTAGACGGCCTTCGGGTCGAAGATGCGCCCGGCGATGACCTTCAGCTCGTCGCCTTCCAGCTTGCGGAAGAAGCAGCTCTTGTACCCCTCGTGGCACGCGGCGCCGCCGAGCTGGGTCACCTTGAGCAGCACGGTGTCGGCGTCGCAGTCGATGAAGATGCCCTTCACCTCTTGAACGTGCCCGCTCTCTTCGCCCTTGCGCCAGAGCTTGTTGCGGCTGCGGCTGAAGTACACCGCGCGGCCGGTGCGCACGGTCTCCTCGAACGCCTCGCGGTTCATCCACGCGAGCATCAGCACCTCACCGGTGTCGGCGTCCTGGGCCACCGCCGCAACCAGTCCGCCGGCCTTGTCGAAATCGAGTGTCGTGTTCATGGGTTCTGTTGTATCCGATCAGCCGCGGTGCTGGGGAGATTCCCGGGACCGAACCGACCGACCGGTGCGCGTCGTTCCCCCAAAGGCGGCCGTCACGTCCGCTCGGTGCAATACGACCAGACACCAGAGCCCCACCCCGAGGCCGACGACCGTCACCCCCAGGCACACACACATGAGGACCGCCGACGCCACCGCCAACCCGCGGCGCCGGAGGTTCCGCGCGGACCACGCGCCCGCCAGCCCGACGCACGTCGCGATCGTTGCGGCGACCGAACAGGCCACGAGCCAGTACCGCTCCCCGGCGCCTAATTTCCCGTTTTGGAACTGAACCGCGGTTGTCGCGACGAGGCCGAGTGTCAAGCACCCCCCGATGACCCAGCCGGTGAGGAGCAGCACCGCGGGCATCGCAACGGCCGCCCGCCCGTCGGCCCGCCGGTCGGATTCGCTGCGGGCGCCCGCTGCCGCCCCCGGCGAAGGGGCCGCATCGAACGCCGCTCGGAC
>DASWYH010000278.1:0-2086 GCA_036405095.1 Gemmata sp.
TGTTCCGCTGCACCACGTTCATCGGCGTGTGCGTCGAGGCGGTCGCGGCGGTCGCGTGGCTCGCGGAGCTGTTCGAGGACAAGCGCCAGCGCGAGCGCGTCATCGGCTGGACCCTCGCGTTCGCGTCGCTCGGCGGGATCCTCGTAACGGAAGTGTTCAACGAGATCGTGGCCGAACTCAAGGCGCACCCCGAAGGGCTCCCGTGGCTCAACCGGGCGGGCATCGGGGCCGCCGCGTGGCGGTACACGCTGCTCACCGGGCTCGTACCCGGCGCGCTGATCCTGCTGTTCCTGCCGTTCGTCCCCGAGAGCCGGGTGTGGAAGGCCCGCAAGGCCGCGGGCACGCTGAAGCGCCCGAGCCTCGGCGAGTTGTTCGCCCCCGAGCTGCGCCGCACCACGATCGTGACCACGCTCCTGTCGGCGTGCGGGTACGCGGCGGCGTTCGGGGCGCTCCAGCTCGGCCCCGCGGTGATGTCCGTCGGGTTGCCGGCGGTCAACGAGGTGCGGAAGGAGCACGGCCCCGCGGTGAAGGCCGCACAGGCCAACCTCAAGGGCGCCGAAAAGAAGCTCGGCGAGGCGCCGGAAGCCAACAAGAAGGCCGCGGAAGCCGCCCGAAACGTCGCGAAAAAGGAACTCGGCGCGGCCCAGAAGCCGATCAACGACGAGATCAACAAGTACCGCGGGAACATGCAGCGGTGGCAGGAGATCGGCGGCCTCCTCGGGCGCATCCTGTTCGCGGTGCTGGTGGTGTACGTCGCGAGCCGGCTGCTGATCCGCTCGTTCCTGATCCCCGGGCTGATCCTGTTCCCGCTCACCTACGCGGTGCTGTACCAGGGCAACTACACGCTGTTCGCGATCGCGGTGTTCTTCTGCGGGCTCGTGACGGTGGCCCAGTTCAGCTACATCAGCGAGTACCTCCCGAAGGTGTTCCCGGTTCACCTGCGGGGCACCGGCAGCGCGTTCGCGACCAACGTCGGCGGGCGCATGATCGGGACGATGGCCGCGACGTTCAACACCGAGCTCCTCTCGACCCTGTTCTTGCCGGGCGAAGGGCCGGAGAAGAACCCGCTGCGGATCGCGACCGCGGCGGCGCTCATCGGGGCCACCGTGTACGCGGTCGCGCTGGCCGCGTCGTTCCTCTTGCCCGAACCGAAGGGCGAACCGCCGGCGGCCCCGGAGCCGGGCACCCCGCCGGCCCCGGAGGCCGCTGCGGCCGAACAGAAGGTGGCGTGACGGCCCGCCCCGGCGCGTCGTAGAACAGGCCCATCGCCCGTTCCGCGTCGCCGGGAAGACCGATGAGCACCGCCCCCGACGAACCGACCCAGGAACAAACGAAACGGCTCGACGCCCCGCCCGTCTGGGCGCCCGTTGGTGGGACCGCGGTTCCGGGGCGGGTCGGCGATTTCGAGATCGTCTCGAAGCTCGGACAGGGCGCGTTCGGGCAGGTGTTCCTCGCGCGCCAGGTGTCGCTCGGTCGGCACGTCGCGCTCAAGGTCACCGCGGCCGAGCCCGGCGGGCGCAGCGAGGGCCAGTTGCTCGCCGGGCTCGAACACGATCACATCGTCAAGGTGTTCTCCGCGTTCGCGGACCCCGAGACCGGGCTCGCCGGGCTGTGCCTCCAGTACGTCCCCGGCGCGGACCTCGGGGCGCTCATCCGGCACCTCTACGAAGACGGCCGCGTGCCCACCTCGGGCCGCACGCTCCTCGCCGCGCTCGACCAGCACCGGCGCGGCGACCCGGGGTTCGATCCCGCCGCGCTGCGGGACCGCGAGGCCCTCAGCGCCGACGACTTCTTTCAAGCGGTGTGCCGGCTCGGCGAGCGGCTCGCGGAGGCGCTCGCCTTCGCGCACGCGCGCGGCATCCTGCACTGCGACATCAAGCCCGGGAACATCCTGCTGACGCCCTACGGGCGCCCCATGCTCGCGGACTTCAACGTGGCGTTCGATCGCACCCGGCACCAGCCCGGGCGCACGCGATACGGCGGGACGCTCGCGTACATGGCCCCCGAGTACTACGCCGCGGTGGTCGCGATGCCGGGCGGGCAGGCCGACGAGCGGTGCGACATCTACGCGCTCGGGGTGGTGCTG
>DASWYH010000279.1:0-3177 GCA_036405095.1 Gemmata sp.
GCCTTCTCCTCACTCGTTCCGTTTGCTTCTACGGACAGAATTGCGGACGATTCACCGGCCTGGTCGGTTCGGATGTGCAGCTGGCGGGTCACCGCGCCGGGTTTCTTCGGCTCGAACTTGACCACGATCACTTGCACCGGGAGAGCTGCGGGGGTGGCGGGTAGTTCGACCGACACCCCCCCCCCGGTGCCGTCCACACCCACGATCTTGAACGGCTTTGCCGCGCGGATCAGCACGCGCTGGGTTGCGGACTCGCCCGCTCTCACCTCGAACCGCACCTTACCGGGGTTCAACTCGAGCGGGGCGATAACGGTTCCGGTAACCCCGAGGTGAATCAGTGGGTTCGTCGGGTCGTTGGTTTTCAACGTGATTTGTTCGGAAATCGGCCCCGGGGGGGCGTTCGCGCTGAGTGTCACGTCCACCTGATATTCCGCACCGCCGCGCAGGAGGCCACCGCGCGACGTTTCGCTCACCTTCACTTCGAAGGGGTGCTTCCCCTGAACCGCTTCAGTGATCTTCCAGTCGCGGGTGCGGCCCGAGTACTTCACCTGGACCGACTGGTTCAACCGCGTTCCCTGTGGCACGGTTCCGAAACTCACCGCGCCCGGACTGACACTCACATCGGTGCGGCTCGAGGCGGAAACGCGGAGCACCGCCGTGGACACGAACTTCGGGCCGAACGTGACGTAGAAGTTCTGGGCGTTCTGCCCCACGAATTTGCCCGTGTTCATGGTCACCGTGAATTCGGCCGACTCGTTGGGCGCGAGCACCTTCGTCATCGGGACGTAGTCGAGGCACGTGCAGCCCTTGCGCACGTCGGTGATCTGCATCGGCACGTCGTAGATGTTCGTGATAGTGAACTTGTGAACGCACAGGGTGCCGTGTGGCACATCACCGAAGTTGTGCGTCACGACCGCCGGGGCGGTTTGGTCGCGGTTGGTTGCGATATCGGGGAGGAAGAACTTATTGGCCCACGGGGCCGCAGCACCCGCGGGTTGAGTCGCCACTGGGGCTGGTGCGAGCGGCGGGTCCGCTGCCTGCGCAACCGTAAGAGTCAGCCCGGTTGCCGCAACCGCCGCGTATCGTAAAGCTCGACGCATCAGATGCCTCCTTTCGCCCCAGGGTGCGGGGCGCTCGTCGCATCCTTCATCGGTCGGCAGGGCGCCCGTCTCTAAACGAACGGGGGCCGCACGATTGCATCGCGCGGCCCCCGTTGCGGGCATCCGATGGGTTCGCTACGGGCGGCACAGTCGGACTCACCCGACGCGCGGACCCTTTCCGCCCAGCTGCTCCTTGATGAACTTGATGCCCTTCGTGTAAACGTCTTCGGGCGACGGGAACAGGTCGCGCCAGACCTTTGTTGCTGCTGCCAGATCGGGCAGCGCGCGGCCGAACGCCTCGATCGTCATCCAGCCGTCGTAGCCGATCGCTTCGAGCGCGCCGAACGTGTCGGCCCAATTCACCTGACCCGTGCCCGGGGTGCCGCGGTCGTTCTCGCTGATGTGAACGTGAGCCAGGACCGGCGCGACGGTCCGGATCGCCGCCGCCGGGGCCTTCTCTTCAATGTGCGCGTGGAAACTGTCGTACATCGTCCGCAGGTTCGGGTGGTCGACCATTTTCACCAACTCGACGGCTTGCGCCGCGGTGTTGATGAGGTAGCACTCGAACCGGTTGAGGTACTCCGCGGCCATCACGAGGTTGGCCTGCCGGGCGAACTCCGCGACCTCGCGCAGCACAGCCGCGGAGCGCTTCTTTTCGTCGAGCGTGGGGCCGGTGCCCGAGAACTCACCGATCGCGGAGTGGTACGGCCCGCAGACGGTCTCCGCGCCTAGCACGTGGTTGATCTCGACCACGGTCTTCAGCCACTCGACGGCTTTCCGCCGGGTCGCCGGGTCCTCGCTGATCGCGTTCGTTTCTTTGGTCAGAATGGTTACCGTTGTGCACTTCAGCCCGACCTTGTCGAGTTCCGCGCGGATCGGCTTGTACTCTGCCGGGGTGCCGCCGAACACGGGCAGTTCCACCCCGTCGAACCCGGCGGCCTTGAGCCGGGTCAGGAGCGGGAAGTGTTCGGCGGTCACGCTCCCGGTCCAGAGGAGCAGGTTCATCCCGAGCTTCATGGAGAGACTCCTGGCGAGCGGCGCGGCATGAGCCCGCCGGTGGTGAGTGAGTACGCGGCATTGTCCGCGACCTCCAACCGCGCGGCAACGGGGGGACGTGAAATTCGCGAGCGCCTCGCAACCAGAGGCGGGTTCCATCAGAAGCCTACGCCGCCGCTTCGGATCGCTTTCGCGGCGGGAAGTGCGAATGATTAAGGCGGCATGCGCTGCTCGCTTCGGCGACCGCGCTCGTTACCTTTGTTTGAACGTGCACCTGCCGGAAAGATTTGCGCGTTCGCGAAAGTGAATTGCGTTGAGCGGGTGGTTGTTGGTGTTTTCTGTTGAAAATGTTGTTTTTATTTTGATATAAATTATAATGAATCGTCTTCATATGTCTTGCTGATTGGACCAGGGGCGTGGTTCATTTCTCGTTGATTGCCAGTGCATCGGCACCGGGATTCCGCAGCCGGAAACGATGCCTAATATGGCGCGCCCACCAGAGATCAATACGGCGGCGGTCATAAGGGGGACCGACACCTCACCGCACCAGCGTTCGAAATTTGGTGAGGTGCGCGTTCAATTCATCTGGCGGCATCTTGTTCAAATCTTTACCTGTTGTGGTCGGTGCCGCGGCGTGTGCGGATTCCTTCCACGGCAACCCGTTCACCATCACCGTCCAGCACTCTTCGAGTGGGGTAACAGAGTGCCATGTTCGCGGCTCAGTAATCTCGTAGCGGCTCCCGGCCGTCAGCACGGTTTCGGTTACGGTGACCGGTTCGCGCGACTCCCGATCCGGTGTGAACCCCACCCACATGCGGTAGGATCCTTCAAGAAGTGCGAACGCACCGGGCCACGGGTGCGGGTGCGGGTACGCCTCGCGCCGGTCGCACGGGTCAAACTTGTGCAGGCTCACGCGAAGGCCGTCATTCAGGTAACGGAACACGCGGTAGGTGGTGGGCTTGCGGCGGTTCACGATGAGCGAGTCCCACGCGCCGGGGTCTTCAAGTAACGCGGGTAACGCATTGAGAACGTCTTCGAGAACGGAGAGCATGTGGGTGGCTCCTCGCAAAAGTGGTGCGAA
>DASWYH010000280.1:0-3973 GCA_036405095.1 Gemmata sp.
CAAGTCCATGAAGGAGACCGGCAAAGAAGCGACCGTGAAGCTGGGTGCGGGCGAAGACGCGCCCACGGCCCGGCGGCGCACGTTCGAACTCGAACGCAAGGACGGTGCGATCCTGAGCGAGGCATACGTGCTCGGGTACAAGGACCACTTCGTGAAGCTGCGCGTCACCTACGACCCGGGCCGGAAGGACGAGGCCGCGAAGAAAATCGCAACCCTTCTCGAAGCCATCGGGGGGACCCTAAAATGACCGTGCGGTGGGCTCCCCACTGACCCGTTCACACGAGGGCCGTTTCGGTCCTCGTTCGCATTTTGACCTGTCGGAGGCGTACCAGATGTCGGCCGAAACGCTCGAATTCAAGGCGGAACTCAAGCAGCTCCTGCACCTCATCACGCACTCGCTGTACTCGGACCGCGAGATCTTCTTGCGGGAGCTGATCTCCAACGCATCGGACGCTATTAACAAGGTGCGGTTCGACGCGCTCGCCAACGCGGACAAGCTCGAAGGCAACACCGATTGGAAGATCAAGCTCACCCCGGACGCCGAAGCGAAGACGCTGACGCTCTCCGATAACGGCATCGGGATGACCCGCCAGGAGGTGATCGACAACCTCGGGACCGTGGCACAATCGGGCACGAAAGCGTTCCTGGAGGCCGCGAAGCAGGCGGGCAAGACCGGCGAGGCCCCGGGCCTCATCGGTCAGTTCGGGGTGGGCTTCTACTCCGCGTTCATGGTCGCCGACAAGGTCACGGTGGTCACCCGCGGCGCCGGCACCCCGGCGGACGGGACGAAGTGGGAGTCCGACGGGCAGGGGGCGTACACGCTCGAACCGTGCGAGAAGCCGGCCCGCGGGACGGACGTGATCCTGCACCTCAAGGACGACGCGAAAGACTTCCTCGAACCGTGGCGGCTCCGATCGCTGGTGCGGAAGTTCTCGGACTTCCTCGAACACCCCGTGGTCATGGACGCCGAGAAGGAAACCGGCGAGGGCGAGGAGAAGAAAAAAGAGGTCGTCGAGGAGACGCTGAACTCCCGCAAGGCGATCTGGCTCCGGTCCAAGAGCGAGGTGAAACCGGAGGAGTACGAGGAGTTCTACAAGTCGATCGCCCACGACACGGGCGCCCCGGCGGACACCATCCATTACGCGGCGGAAGGCAAAACCGAGTTCAAGGTGCTGTGCTTCGTGCCGGCCCACAAGCCCTGGGGCTTCGACTACGAGGAACCCGTCGCGGGGCTCAAGCTGTACGTGCAGCGCGTCCTCATCATGGACCGGTGCGAGCAGCTCCTGCCCACCTACTTGCGGTTCGTGAAGGGCGTGGTCGATTCGGCCGACCTGCCGCTGAACGTGTCCCGCGAGTTGCTCCAGCAGAACCCGATCCTCGACGCGATCCAGAAGAGCGTCGTCAAGAACGTTCTCGAATCGCTCGCCGGGATGAAGAGCTTCGAGCCCGACAAGTACCTGAGCTTCTACAAGAGCTTCGGGACCGTCCTCAAAGAAGGGCTGACGCGCGACTGGAGCAACCGCGAGCGGATCGCGGATCTTCTCTTGTTCGAGAGCGCGAACACGGAAGCCGGGAAGTTCACCACGTTCGCCGAGTACGCCGAGAAGATGCCCACGGACCAAAAAGAGATCGCGTACCTCATCGGCGAATCGGCGGAGCAACTGCGCCACTCGCCGTACCTGGAGGCCTTCCGGGCGAAGGGGCAGGACGTGCTGCTCCTCACGGACCCGATCGACGAGTTCGCGCTGCCGCAGTTGGGCGAGTACAAGGGGAAGAAGCTCGTCGCGGCGGACCGCGGCGAGGCCGCGGGTGTGGGCGACGTGCCCGAGGGCGACAAGGAGCGGTTCGCCGGTTTGCTGGCCTCGTTGAAGGTGAAGCTGCCCGACGTGGCGGACGTGCGGCTCACGAACCGGCTCACCGAGAGCGCGGCGTGCCTCGTGGCCGACGCGCACGGGGTGTCGGCCCACATGGAGCGGCTCATGGAGCGCATGGGCCGCGACGCGGGCGCCCCGAAGCGGGTGCTGGAACTGAACCCGAAGCACGCGACCGTCGAAGCGGTCCGCGCGCTGCACGAGCGCGACGCCGCCGACGCGCGGCTCGATCTGTACGCCCGGCTCCTTTACGAGCAGGCGGTGGTCGCCGAGGGGTCGAAGGTGGCGGACCCGGTCGCGTTCGCGAAGCGGGTTAACGACCTCATCGCCCGCGACGCGCAGGTGAGCGGGTCGTAAGCACATTAACGTTACCGGCCGCGCGCGAGGCACAACGTCCGCCCTCGCTCACGCGGCCGGCTCGTCAAGACCCGCGTTCAACCGCGCGGCGTGAGCAACTTTCGGAAGTGCTTCCACACCGACGCGGGCCAGCCCCTCGGGTGCGACTCGTTGAGCATCGGCAAGCTGGTCCGCTTCCCCTCCTTGAACCGGTTCGCGCCCTTCACCCACTCCGGGGCGATCTTCGCGAACACGTCCTGCATGTCCGGCGGGTAGTCCCAGATCGACCCGAACTTCACGCCGTTGAACTCGCCCTCCATCGGGATCAGGACCAGCGGCACCCCGTGTTCGGCGAAGAAGGCGTGGTACTCCGGGGCCAGCATCACCTGGTCCGGGTGGCCGACGAAGTTGACCGCCACGTTGTAGCCGTAGGCTTTCAGCGACAGCACCCGCCCGCGGAACTGCTCCCAGCGGAAGTGCTTCACCGACGGGTGCAGGCTGCAACTGATGACCGTGAACTTGTCCGGCGTGGCCGCACGGACCAGCGCGTTCTGCACGTCCCCGCTCAGGTTCGTGGTGACCTGGAGCATGAAGCCCCGCTGGGTCAGGAACGTGAACACCGAGCCGATGTCCTTGTAGAAGAGCGGCTCCCCGCCGGTGATCTCGGCCAGCCCCCCGTCGATGCCGTTGGCGTCGAAGAACCGGCCGAACGCCGCGACCCAGTCCGCCGCCGGGCGCTCGTCCTTGGGAACGGGCAGGTCGCAGTAGGCGCAGTCGTAGTTGCACTTCCAGGTCGGGGCCCACAAGAAGGTGAGGGGCCGCGCCTTGCCCGCGCGGAACACGGGGTTGTGGATGTCCTGCGTGTCGGCGAGTTCGCCCCCTTCCCACACCTGCTTGCGCGCCCAGTGGCGGTCACACGGGAGGTGGCACTCCTGGATCGGGCACCGGAAGAACTCGTGCCCACCGCGGAGCGTGACGCGCGCGTCCGTGAACAGGTTCCCCAGTGCGTACTTCGGGGTCCGCGCGAAGGCGTTGCACGGGGCCACGTCGCCGTTCGAGCCGATCGCAACGTAGTCGTGGCCGCCGGAGCAGTAGAGCCCGTTTTTCATTGCGCGTCCCGCTGCTGTGGGTCGTCTCCGCCCAAGGAGGCGGAATTGTCAGCATTTTCGACCGAAACGGCAGCCGACTTGAACCAATCAACGTGCCCCCTTCACCCCGCCAGCGGTCGCAGCGCTCTGGTCCCCGGTCACGTGCGTGTATTCGTGGGGTTCGAGGTCGTCGGGTTCGGGCGCGGGGGCGCTCGTGTGCCACACCACGGAGGCGAACGTTCCCGCACTCGCGACCGCGTCCGGGTCGAGCGCGTCGCGCAGCGCGAGCGGGAGGAGCACCACCAACCGCTTGGCCCCGTTGGGGCGCCCGGGCAGCAGCGCGTAAAACTTATCAAGATATGTGGGGCTCTCCAGACACGCCGCCAGCAGCGCGTTGAGGAACGCGGGTTCGAGCACCCGGGCCGCGGCGTCGGCATGCGCCCCGCTGGGCTCCAGAACGACCTGGAGCGTGGTGAAGGGGTTCGCCACGAGCAGTTCGCGAATCGCGCGAACGATGTCGCCCGTGTGGCGGGGCAGTTCCGCACCGCGGAACCAGACCGTAAACGCCTGCGCCCGTGCCGCCACGCCCGGGGGAGCGGAGCGCGGGGCGTCGAGATCGAGGCGCCACACGCGGGCGTCGTCGTGGGGTGCGAAGTCCAGCACCGGGACCGGCGCGGC
>DASWYH010000281.1:0-14576 GCA_036405095.1 Gemmata sp.
TCCCAAAGTGGCGCCGTCGCTGCTCAAGGTCGTGGTCTCGCGGGCCACCTCGGCGCACGCGCAGTGTAGGGCTAGAAGCGCCTCTCCCGCGTTACGGGCGTGGATTTCTTCCATTCTGAATGTCTCAGGACGCTCGGTGCCCAGTTGTTCCATTGGCATCCCGTGCTGGATAACGTGATCGAGGAGGGTCGCGATCGTAGCCCGCCACTTCTTTGGCTCTTCCGGATTGCGGGCTCCGCGCACCTTGATCTCATCCGCGATGAAACCGAAATAGTCCATATCGAGAGCGGTTGGGCCGCAAACGGTAGCCCAGCGTTGGAGCGCACCGCGCGCGTCCAAGCCTCTTCCAGGCTTTGCCCGACGAAGGTCCATCTCGTCCTGAATATCGGCCAGTGCATTCACAATGCCGACGGCGGTGAGGTACTCCCCGAAGCTCTTGTGCGTGAACTCGAACGATTTTTCTCCACCTGCGGCCGGATCATGTTCTTGAAAGTAAAACGCAAGAAGCAACCGACTCACTCCCAGTTTCGCACCCTCGCGGAACTTGTCGAGCAGTTCTCCCAATCCGGCGGCGGTACACCGCTTCTCGATTACCTCAGCGGTGGTGGTTCGTGTGTTGCCATGCCAAGCCGCAATCCCGACCTGTTGCATCACGCGCTTGAATTCGTCCGGCAACATGAGCCGGGCGGACGTGTGGCGCGGGTTCTCACCGCGTTCGTACCCACGATCGTAGACGGCTTCCAAAAGGTCCGCGTATACCAGATTCAGGTTTACCTCGCCCGAGAAATCAATTTTATTCCGGCGATACGCTAGCGCCACCAAGTAGTTGAGCAGCGGCTGCGCCGTCACATCGTCGAGTTTCCCAACTGCCAACTTGCTAGGGAGACCAGTGTACCCAAGCCCGGTCAATTCACCGAACCGCACCCACCATGTTGTTCGCTGATCCTCGCGAAGAGGCCCAGGATTATCGAAGCGATTACACTCGGGATCAGGGATGTGGTATCGAGCAACGTAAAGCACCTGACCGGGTTTTCTCAATTCACCTTCGACAGTTTGGACCGACAGCGGCCGGCCGCAAATCAGCACCCGCAACCGAACCGTGTCGCGATTGCGCTCGGTCAGGAGATTGCGCACCTCACGAACGAACTGTTGGGCGGCCTCCTCCCCGGCTCGCCCCTGTTTCGCCAGTTCATCAAGCCCGTCAAAAATGAGAAACAATTCGGGTTCACCGGTCTTGGCATCGCACACACCATCCGGGAGGTATTCATCGCGACGGCAAAACTCGCCCAAGGCATCGGCTAGGTCGTCCTTCCACTTGAAAAGCTGGAGCGGGACGTAGATCACGTATACTCCGGCCTCGGCCAAACTGTCGGCGTACATTTTGGCGAACGACGACTTCCCCGACCCTGGATCGCCGCTAAGCAAACGAAGTGCATTACTGGTATCGCTTGTCCCGCGCCACTGATCAAGTTCGTCTTGGAGCCACACAGCCCGATGTGCTAGCGGAGGGGTGGGCGATTCCGCGCCGAGTGGGCTGCCGGGGGTAGGATTCAGTTTGTAATACCCACGGAGTGGGATGAAGATCTGCCGGAGGCTGAATGGTTCATCGAACACCGGTTGATCAACTTGACGTTGGAGCCACGCGCGATACACATTCCACTTCGATTCACGATCCGCAGCCTTGGCAAACGGGCCAGTCAGTAACTTAAACACGGGATCGTAGTAGTCAGCGTGACGCCTCGCTTCCTCTCGAAGCGCATAAACGAAGTAGCCCGGCAACCGAGCGGCCTCGCTTTTGGCGTACTCAACCGACAACCCAAGCGCACGGAGCCATTCACCGTACACCTTTACCATCTCGGCAACAAAAGGCTCCTTCTTGGGTTGCTCAAGAAAGGTACTCATCACCTCGACAGGGAGCGTATCAAGCCGATCTTCGAGGCTCCGGCCGATAGCCTCGTACTCAGGAATCTTGTTGAGGTCAATGAGTCGCCTGACCTCACGAGTAAGATCGTGGACAGCCTTCACCATTGCGCGTTGAATTAGAATCCATGCCCGCTCTTCAGGAGATGCATGGACGCCAAGCGCACCAACCAAATCAACGGCATTCGCACCGACTTGGGACCAATTTGCGGTAACGAAGCTGGCGAGCCCTTTGCCGAGTGCCGTAAAAAGCTGACGGGCGTTGAACTTAACGTCTTTGAACCACGGGCCGGTCGGGTGGGCTGTGTTTGACATCGGGTTTGAGTGTTTTGAGAAAGTTGCCGAGCGTGATATCAGACCCTATCGGCGGCATAATAGCAAGACAATACCGCCGCGCCCGACGGAAACAAATTGCCGGACGGATGTGTGCGTACCACCGGAAAGCAGCCGCCGCTTCGGTTGCTCGCGTGTGACCGCAAAGCCAGAGCGACAGCCAGCGAGATCCCCCAACGGCATCACTTCAATGTTCCCAAATACGCCAGCAGGTCGGCGATTTCGGTGTCACTCAACTTGTCCAGCAGCCCGGCGGGCATGAGCGACACCTCCACGAGCTTGCGGGACGCGATGCTGGCGCCCGCGATGCGCACCGTGGTGTCCACACCCGTTTGCAAGATGACGCCGTCGGCTGCGTCGTAAACGAGGATGCCCGTGTAGCTCTTCTCGTCGGTCGTCGTGATGCGGGTGGGCCGGTAGCGGGGCGGCACGTCCTTGCTGGGTTGGAGGATCGCCGTGAGCAGGTCTTCGCGACCGAACCGCTTCGTGATCCCGAGCAGCGACGGCCCGACCGCGCGCCCGCCGTCGTGACACGCCGCACACGTCGCCTTCGTGAACGCCTGCCGGCCCCGCCCCGCGTCGCCCTTCGCCCAGTCGATGCCCGCGAGCCGCTTGCCCCACGCCGCGGAATCGAACCCGTCGTTCGCGTCTAGCGCCTTCGCGGAGTCGGGGTGCGCCTTGACGAACCACGCGGCCCAGGCTTTCGCGTCCGGACCGAACTTCTCCCCGGTGTGCTTCCTCAGCAGAGCCGCGAGCGCGTCACGGGTGCGAAGATCGGCCTTCGGGTCCGGGAACCGGCGCAGCGCGCGAATCGACTGGATGTAAACCTCCGTCGGCTCGGTCGCCGGCAACTGCGCGAGCGCGACGGCACAGGCGCGCACGAGGTCGGCGTTCAATGACTTCAACCCGGTGGTGAGCTTGGAGCGGTCCGCGTCGCGTGGGTCACTGGCCAGCACGCGCAGCACCGCGTCTTCGAGCCCGCCGCGCTGCCAGAGGGCTTCGAGAATGGGGCCGGTTTCGGCGCGCGATAGCTCGCCGAGAAGCGCAACAACGCCGGGCGTCCAGGCATAATCCGGGTCGGCCTTTGCGCGCCGCAGGAACCGCCTCGCGGTCTCTTCGGGGTTGAGCTTCAACGGCCCGACGAGGGCAACGTGTTCGGGCTGTCCGAACGCCTTGTTGCGGATCACCTCCCGATCCAAGCCCTTCCAGTCGCGACCCAGGCGCGTCACCACCTCATCGAACCGCAGGGGCCAGTGCCGGTCGATCGCTACCCCCTGCGACCGGAGCTTTTTCTGAATGCCCAGCAGCACCAGCGCGAGGTCGTCCGATGTGTACCAGAGGGCCCGAGAGTCCGCGAGCGCGAGCACCGCCAGATAGTGGAAGTCGTCCGCTTCCGCGGATTTGTCGGTCAGCGGCGGCGGTGCCCCGCGGAGCGAGCGCCGGTCGAACGGGCCGATCATGGCGAGCACGCGCGCGATTTCGAGTTGCACCTCCCGCGGCAGCGCGTCCGCGCGGTGGCCCTGCACAATCACCGCGGTGCCGATGAGCCGGCCCCGGTCTTGACTCATCGCCTCGCGCAGCGTGTACCCCTCCCACACGGTTCCCATTGCGTCCTTCGCGGTGAGGTCGCCGTGCGCGAGGTGAACGATCCGCAGCGCCGTGAGCAGGTCCGCCGGCGCCGCCTTCGCGTCATCGAGCGCAGCCTGCGCGACCTTCAGCGCCCAGTCCGGTTCGCTCCGCGCGACCACCAGCGCCACCGCGAGCTGTGCGGGCGTCGGCGGCTTCCCGGCCGCGGGCTCACCGATCGGAACCGTGAGCGCAACTGCGGCCCGCGCCGCGGCGGCGCGAATCAGCGGGTCCGCCGAAGCGAGGTTCGGTTTCACGGCGTCAACCAGCGCTTCGCCCCAGGTGAGCTTGTCGCGGTGGCGCAGGATCAGTTCCAGCGCGTGGCGCCGGTCGCGGAGATCGGCCGGCGTTGGTTTCGGCTTGCGCGGCGCCGGTTCCGCGGCCCGCAGCCAGTCCGCGGCGCGGTCCTTGTCGTAATCGAGTGAGCGTTTCCTCATCGGGAGCGGCCTGGGGTCCGCGTCGCCCTTGTCGCACGTGATTTGGTACACCCCGCCGCGGGTGCCGCGCCCGCCGATGCTGACGAACAGGGCGCCGGTCTTCGGGTGAACGGCAAGAGCCGTGGGCGCGAACCCGCTCGTGCCCACGGCCTCGGCGAACACCTCGGGCGTGCCCTCGTAGGTCGAACCGGCGGCCGTCAGGGGTACGAAGTGAACCCGTCCGAACGTCCAGTCCGCGAGGAAGAAGCCCCCGCGGTACTTCTCGGGGAACTGCGTGTGCCGGTAGCACACGACCCCCGTGGGCGACCCGCGGCCGAGGTCCGCAATGGGTTTCACGACATCGGGGAAGTAGGGCGGCTTGCGCCACGTTTGCGAGAACTGCGGTGAGCGCCAGCCGTAGTTCCCGCCCGGGACGACGTGATAGAACCGGCACCCCTCGTACCAGGGTAGCCCCACGCACCGCTCGTTATCGGAGTCGTAGGTGAACGGCTCGCCGTCGGTATTGAAGTCGAACGAGTACGGGTTGCGGAACCCGTCCGCGACAATCTCGACGGTCTTCAAATCGGGCGACAAACGCAACAGCGCCCCGGCGACCGGCTCCTCGACCGGCGAGCGGGCGCCTGTGGCGGTGGCCCTCTTCACCCCGGAGTTGTTGCCGCACAGGAGGTAGAGCCACCCGTCCGGCCCGCGGCGAACGGCGTGGGCGGCGTGCTCCCCGCCGGTCGTGACGGCCAGAACCCGTTCCGGCGGCCCTTTGAGCTTGTCCTTTCCGTTGTACCCGCGGTAGCGTTTCAACCCGCCGTCGCAGACCACGAACAGCGAATCGCCCTCCGCGAGCAGCCCCATCGGGCCTTCTTTCAGCCCGTCGATGAGATCAACGGCGCGATCGGCAACGCCGTCACCGTCGGCATCCTCCAACACCCGAACATATCCGCGCCCGGCGATCAGCACGCGCCCGGCGTCGTCGATGGTCATCGTGTAGATGTCGGGAGCAAGTGGATTATCCGCGAACAGTTTGGCGCTGAACCCCGGTGGCAGTTTCAGCTCCGAAGCGGGCGCGGCCGGCGCCGCGCTCGTTGCGGCGAGGAGGAGCAAGGCAGAGGTCATCGCACGATCTCCGGTGAAAAGTCCAGCGTAACGTTTTTCTCGGAATGTTGCACGAAGCAAGCTCCGGCCCGCCACTAATGAAGGTGCCCGGTCGATCCGAGGAACCACCATGCCACGTTTGACGCTTCGTACCCTGCTCGCGTACCTCGACGACACGCTCGCGCCCGCCGAGGCCAGGAGCCTGGGGCGCAAGGTCGCGGACAGCGAAGAGGCCCGCGAACTCGTCGAGCGCATCAAGCGCGTGACCCGCCGCCGCGGGCTGAAGACACCCGTTCCCACACACGCCGACGACGAGACCGCCGACCCGAACACCGTCGCCGAGTACCTGGACAACACCCTCGACCCGGCCACCCTCAAGCAGGTCGAGGAGACGTGCCTCTCGTCCGATGTTCACCTCGCGGAAGTCGCCGCGGTTCACCAGATCCTGACGCTGGTGCTCACGGAACCCGTGCGCGTCCCGCCGCGGGCGCACCGGCGCATGTACGCGCTCGTCCCGGCGCCGGCGTCGCGGGCCAACCACCGGCCGAACAAGAAGCTGCTCCCCGTCAGCGGCGCACGTGCCGAACCGGACCGCCACGAAACGGACGACGCCGACGCGGCGCTGCTCCTGGGGCTGAAGCGGTACTCGGCCGCGAACACCTGGGCCGGGCGGCTCGCGCTCGTGGGCATCGGCGCCGCGCTCGCGCTGCTGCTCGCGTGCGGGGTGTACATGGCGCTCCCGCACCCCGGGCCGAAGGCGCCCGAAACCGCCGGGAACAACTCGTTCGCGCAGCTCAATGCGCCCCCGCCGGCGCCGGAGACGGCCGCGCCGAAGCCGAAGGACACGGAACCGCCACCGCCGGCCAAGAAGCCGAAAGAGCCCGATCCGGTCGCACCCAAACCGAAAGAGGTTGTGCCGAACGACATTTTCGCCCTCGCGGCGGCCGTTGCGGGTGAGGCCCTGGCCAGCGCCGACCCCGGGCCGAACCTCGCCGACCCGGTCCCGCCCCCCGATGCCAAGGTGGCCGACATCGGGCGCGTCGAGACGAACCGGGTGCTCGTGGTCGCGCAAGACCCGGCCGTTCCCGGTCAGTGGGTGCGCCTCAAAGCCAAGGTCGAAGACGAGGACGCGGTGTTCTCGAACGTCCCGATCATGGCACTGCCCGGGTACAAGGCCCACCTGCTCGTCGGCCCGCGCGACAAACAGCTTCAGGTCACGCTCTGGGGCAACGTCCCCGAACAGCTCCCGTACCGCGTGTTCGAGTCGCGGGTGCAGTTCCACACCCCGGCGACCGGGTTCGACGCGGACCTGACGCTCGTCCGCGGGCGCATCTACCTGAAAAGCAAGAAGCTCGGCGCCGACCGGAAGCCGACCGGCGCCAAGGTGCGGGTGCGCGTCGCGAGCGAGGTGTGGGACATCACCCTCGCGAACGCGCAAACCGATGTGCTGGTGGAACTCGTGTCGTGGTTCGAGCCCGGCGCGACCTACGCCCGTAAAGACGGCCCCGCACCGAAGCTGGAGGGCCGGGCAGCGGTGGTGGCCGGGGCCGCCCAGTTCGAGGCCCCGCGGCGGTTCAAGAACGTGCCCAATTTCGCGCTGAACACGCAGGTGAAATGGGACTCGCGGTCCGGTACGCTGTCCGATCCGAAGCCGGTCGTGAACCAGCAAGAGTCCGCCCTGAACCCGACCCTCGACGGTGAGTTCCTGAAGATCATCACGCGCATCCTGACGGAAACCGCGGCCAAGGTGACCGACAAGAACGTGGTGCGCCAGGTGATGGAGGGCCGGCTCGAACCGCCGCTCAACACCCCGGACCGGGACCTCGTGGCGCGGCTCGCAGTGTACGCACAAGCGGCCCTCGCGGACAGCACCCCGGGCGGGAGCGAGCACCTGAAACCGCTGGTGGACCTGCTGAAGTCCGAACTTCCCTGGCTGGTGCGGCAGTCGGTGGTCACCGCACTGACGGCGTGGGTCGCGCGCGACCGCGGCAACACCGCGCTCCTCCGCGCGGTGCTCGTGACCAAAGGGTTGGGCGAGGACGGCGACACCGAGGACGGCGCGGACCGGCTGTTGCGCCTGCTCCGCGGGTTCGTGTCGCCGACCAAGCCGGACCCCGAGCGCCTGGACGCGCTGATCAAACTGCTCGGCGACCCGCAGATTCCGGTGCGCGAGGCCGCGCTGTGGAACGTGGTCTCGGTGGAACTGGAGACCTGGGTGCCGCTCCCGATCGGGGTGAACGTCGGGGCCGTCGGGGCCGCGGTCAACAGCGACGAGTACAAGAGGTTCCTGGAATCCTGGCGCAAGAAGATCGAGGAACTGAAGACGCGCCAGACCCCGGCCCCGTTACCGCGGCCGAAGTGAACGCGCCACCGCCTGAAGGCGGCGGTGTGTTCACTTTTGGGTCCTCAAAATCCGTGTTCACCGGCGCTACCCGTGGACGAAACGGCTCGCAATTGTCGCGCTCACAACTGCGTTTCGGCCACCTCAATCGCGCGCAGTAGACTCGTCGCCTTGTCCACGGTTTCCTGGTACTCGGCCGCCGGGACGCTGTCGGCCACGAGCCCGGCACCGGCTTGCACGTAAGCCGTTTGCCCGAGCAGCACCATCGTGCGCAGCGCGATGCACGTGTCCATGTTGCCGCCGAAGTCCACGTACCCGACCGCGCCGCCGTACGGCCCCCGGCGGTGCGGTTCGAGTTCGTCGATGATCTCCATCGCGCGCACCTTGGGCGCACCGGAGAGCGTCCCCGCCGGGAGGCTCGCGCGGAGCGCGTCGAACGCGGTGAGGCCCTCCCGGAGCTTCCCCGTAACCGTGCTGGAGAGGTGCATCACGTGGCTGTACCGCTCCACGGTCAGCAGGTCGCTGATCTTCACGCTGCCCAGCTCGGCGACGCGGCCCACGTCGTTGCGCGCGAGGTCCACGAGCATGATGTGCTCGGCCCGCTCCTTCGGATCGGCGAGCAACTCGGCCGCGAGCTGGGCGTCTTCTTCCGGAGTGGCCCCGCGCCGCCGGGTGCCCGCGAGGGGGCGGTTCGTGATGACCCCGTTTTCGACCCGGCACATGATCTCGGGCGAGGCCCCCACCAGAGTCACCGCCCCCGCGCGCAGGTGGAACATGAACGGGCTGGGGTTCACGACCCGGAGCGCGCGGTAGATGTCGAACGGCCGCGCCTTGGTTTCGGTGCGGAACCGCTGGCTGAGCACGATCTGAAACGCGTCGCCCGCGTTGATGTATTCGCGGACCTTCTCCACCGCGGCCTCGAACGCGGGCCGGGTGAAGTTCGATTGCGGCGTCCGGGCGCCCGTCGTCGCTTGCGGGTCGATGTCGGTGAGCTGGAGGTCCGCAACGCCCTGTTGCAAGCGCTCGACGAGCTGGTCCACGCGCCGGCACGCATCCGCGTAGGCGGCTCTCAGGTCCGTGGTGCCGCTCAGGCGGGCGTGCGCAACGGTCTGGATGGTCTTCGCCGCGTGGTCGAAGATCACCATGCGGTCGTAGAAGCCGAACGAGAGGTCCGGTAGCTCGCGGTCGTCGGCCGGCGCGTTCGGCAGGCGCTCGACGTACCGCACCGTGTCGTACCCGGCATAGCCGACCGCGCCGCCGCAGAACCGCGGTAGGCCCGCGAGGTGCGGCGCGCGGAACTCCCCGATCATGTCTTCCAGGACGCGCAGCGGGTCGGCGGCTTCTGCTTCGATCCACTTCCCGTTACCCTCGCGGGTGCGGGTGCGGGTGCCGAACGCCTCGAACGTGCGGAACGGGCCGGCCCCGAGGAAGCTGTACCGCCCGATCCGCTCCCCGCCCACAACGCTCTCGAACAGGAACGACCAGTCCCCCTCCTGGAGCTTGCAGAACGCGGACACGGGCGTGAGCGTGTCCCCCGTGAGCCGGCGGTACACGGGCACTACAGTGTGTTCCCGCGCGAGCGCGGCGAACTCATCGAACGTCGGACGGAACGGCATGGCGTGAACCTGAAACGCGATGGTGACGCCGTTATTGTCGCCACCGCGGGCCGGAATGGCGAGCGATGAGGTGAGAACGAAACGAGTGCGGCCCCTTTGGGGCCGCACGGGAGCGGCGGAAAGCCGAAACTCACTTGGGTTTGACCGATTCCAAACTGTCGAGGCGCGCAATCAGCAGGCGCAGCTCTTCGATATTTTTCTCGTCCCCGCGGGCGATGATCGTGTTTGTGCGGGGGTCGGCGGTCATCTCGGCGTTCGGGTACAGCTTCTTGAGAACCGTAACCATCTCCTCGGCGCTTGAGTTCTTCAGGTTGAACACGTTGAGGAGGGCGTTCGATTTCGCGGCCTTGGCGTCGAGTTCCGCGATCGCCTTGAGGGCGCTTTTGATGACATCTTTGTCGCCGCTGACGATCACAACCGCGTTCGCCGCGCGCTCGGCGACCGCCCGCAAGTTCTTGTTCTCGAACTGCTTCTGAAGGGCTTTCACCACGTCGTCCGCGCTCGCGCTCTTCAGGGGAACAACCTGGAAAACGTTATCACCACCGGCTGGCGTGGGGAACGCGCCCGGGGGAACGGTGCCCGGTCCAAGCGGAACGGTGCCCCCGAATCCGCCGCCCCCTCCGCCGGCCCGACCGAATCCGCCCCCTCCGAGCGTGCCAACCCCACCGAACCCGCCACCGGTAACAGCGCTCTTGGCTTTCTTGAACACGAGGGTCAGTTCCGTTTGCCCGAACCGCTCGGAGCCGCAGAACTCCCAGCCCTCTTTACCCTGTTGCGAGATGGTTTGTTCGAACGCCTTGCGGTCGGTCTTGATGTCCACGAACTTGTAATCCACGGGCGGCGTGTGAACGCCGGAGAAGCCGCCCATCATGCCGGGCATCCCGACCGGTCCGGTTCCCGCGCCGCCGGGGGACATTCCGGGTTGGCCCGGCGCGCCGAGCAGCGCCCCGCCGGTAGAGGCGCCGGTCGTCGGGCCGCTCGTGTTAGAACCGCTCCCGGGGGGCCGGGCGGTGCCCCCGCCCGGGAGCGACGGTTGGGCGTCGGCTTGGGACATCAGCGCCGCTCCGCCGGTCAGCCCGATTGCGGCAACCAGTACAGTTGCGGTCGCCAGCACCTTCGTGCGCATGGTTACCCCTCCAGTTAAAGTGCCGGTCAGCCCCCGGACCGCGGCCGAAGCCGCGCCGGGGGTTCCGGGGAAAACCTTTACCACGTCGAACAACTTTTCGGGCAGCGCGCTTGCGCCCCCCGCGGTGAGTCCGATTCCGATCGCGACCGCCGGGGCGATCCCGCGCGCCGCGAGCCGTTCCAGTAACCGCTGACGGGCCTTGCACAGCCGCCCCGAGAGCGACCCGAGCGGCCACCCCAGGCGCGCCGCCGCATCGGGCTGCGACACGCCCTCCAGATCGCACAGCACGAACGCGGTGCGCTCGGCGTCCGGGAGCTTCTGAATCTCTTCGTGCGCGGCGGCGACGAGCGCGCCCCAGGTTCCTTCGGAAACCGGGCGAGCGGCTTCGGGGCGCGCGGCGGCACGTTCCCGGGCCTTGCGCCGGGCGCACTCGCGTTTGGCCCGCGTCGCGATCCGCACGGCGACCCCGTGGAGCCAGCCCGGCAGCGCGTGCCCGTCCCGGATCGACGCCCCCGAGCGCACGAGCGCCAGGAACACGGCCTGGAACGCGTCCTCGGCGTCCGCGTGATCGGCCAGCAGGTGCCGGCACACGGCCCAGACCAACGGGCCGTGCCGGCGAACCAGTTCCTCGAACGCGGGCTGGTCCCGGTCGTGAGTGAACCGCGCGAGCAGGTCCGCGTCCGGGATGAGGGACTCGGCCTTGCGTGCGATCGCGTGTAGGAGCAGCGTTCGGCTCATCACAGTTAGGTTCCCACGGTGGGCGAGTTCCTACCAGTTCCGAATGCGGTTCTCAGGAACCCCCACACCTACACGCTCAAGCTACCGTCGCCCGGATAGCACCGATGGCCGCGCTACTGCCCGCACCCGGGCGCCACCGGTCCGCACCGAGCCAGGGGCCGCGCACCTGCTCCCGGGCGGGCTCAGGAGGGAACCCGAACTGACGGCCCTCGTCCGGACCATGAGGTGCTCACGTACCGGGACGGGAGCGGGTCAACAACCTCACTGACGCGATGCGGAAGCACGGGCACTTGCGCGGGGTCCTCCCCCCGGACGAACTCGCGTGTACATGGGTGCCACGGTCTCCGCGCGTGTCGCGGCGGCGGTGTACGACCACGCGGTCTTGACATTATGGCCTGTTCGCAGCGTGCTGTCGGTGCCGCTTCTGCGTGCGAATGCAACCGCACGACACCGGGTGCCCGCTCGTGTCCTTGCGTCAAGTGCCGCTTGACTCGCGCCCGTTCCGGGGGAGAATGGCGGCCAGGCGCCCGTCCCCACTCTCCCGGAACGCAACCCCATGTCCACCGCCACCGCGCCCGCGAAACTCAAGCACACCAAGCCCAAAGTCGCCGATCAGCTCATGCTCATCGGCGGGCGGTGGGTGCCCAGCCAGAGCGGCAGAACCTTCGACACGCTCGACCCGACCACCGGCGAGGTCATCTGCAAGGTCGCGGAAGGGGACAAGGCCGACATCGACCTCGCGGTGAAGGCCGCTCGGGCCGCCTTTGAAACCGGCCCGTGGGGGCGGATGAACGCGAGCGAGCGCGGGCGGCTCCTCAACAAACTCGCCGACGCCATCGAGTCGCACAAGAACGAACTGGCCGCGCTCGAATCGCTCGACAACGGCAAACCCATCTCCGATTCGCTCGCCGCCGACCTCCCGCTCACGGTCCAGTGCTACCGGTACTACGCCGGCTGGGCCGACAAGATCTTCGGCCAGACGCTGCCCATCGACGGCCCCTACTTCTGTTACACGCGCCACGAGCCGATCGGCGTCGTGGGCCAGATCATCCCCTGGAACTTCCCTCTGCTGATGCAGGCGTGGAAGTGGGGGCCGGCGCTAGCCTGCGGTAACGCCATCGTTCTCAAACCCGCCGAGCAGACACCGCTCACGGCCCTTCGCGTGGCACAACTGGCCCAGGAGGTCGGCTTCCCGGACGGGGTGATAAACGTGGTGCCCGGGTTCGGGCCGACCGCCGGCGCGGCGCTATCGGGCCACATGGACGTGGACAAGATCGCGTTCACCGGCGAGACCGGCACCGGGAAGCTCATCATGACCGCCGCGGCGCAGTCGAACCTGAAGCGGGTGAGCCTCGAACTCGGCGGCAAGTCGCCCAACATCGTGTTCGCCGATGCCGACATGGACGCCGCGGTCGAAGGGGCGTACTTCGGGCTGTTCTTCAACCAGGGGCAGTGCTGTGTGGCCGGGTCGCGGCTGTTCGTGCAGGAGAGCGCTTACGACGAGTTCGTTCACAAGATCGTGCAGAAAGCGAAGGGCCGCAAGGTCGGCGACCCGTTCAGCGCCGACACCGAACAGGGGCCGCAGGTGAGCCAGGAACAGTTCGATCGGGTGATGGGGTACATCGACGCCGGGCAGAAGGACGGCGCGAAGATGCTGGTCGGCGGCGGGCGCGTCGGCGACCGGGGCTACTTCGTGCAGCCGACCGTGTTCGGTGAGGTCACGGACGAGATGAAGATCGCGCAGGAAGAGATCTTCGGGCCGGTGATGAGCGTTTTGAAGTTCAAGGACGCGGACGAGGTACTGGGGCGCGGGAACCGCACCCCCTACGGCCTCGCGGCGGCGGTGTGGACCCGCGACATCGGGAAGGCGCTGCGGCTCTCGAACGGGCTGAAGGCGGGCACGGTGTGGGTCAACTGCTACGACGTGTTCGACGCCGGCGCCCCCTTCGGCGGCTTCAAGATGTCCGGCATCGGGCGCGAACTGGGGCAGTACGCGCTCCAGCTTTACACCGAGGTGAAGACCGTCACGATGGCGCTGTGACTCCCCGAAGAACGGTTTCCTGCCGTTCGGTCGATCACAACGCCCGGTTGGGCGTTGCGAATCGGTCAGGAAGTTCTTGCGTCCGCCGGGATCGCCGGGTATGGTTTGAGGTGGATTCATTTCGATCCGACTCGCTCTCGCTGTTCGCTCCATATCAAGGGTTCCATCATGAAGGTTCCGCCTCTCCCGCGGCGGCGCGGGTTCACGCTCATTGAGTTGCTGGTGGTGATCGCGATCATTGCGATCCTCATCGGGCTGTTACTTCCCGCCGTGCAAAAGGTGCGCGAGGCCGCGGCCCGCATGAAGTGCAGTAACAATCTGAAACAGTTCGGGCTGGCCATGCACGGCCACCACGACGCGGTCGGTCAGTTCCCGATCGGCGCCCGCAACAACCCCCGCCAGACCTGGGTCATGTACCTCTGGCCGTACATCGAGCAGACCGCACTGTCCAGCAAGATCAATTACGCGACGCAGCAGTTCTACGAACCGCCGGCGACCGTCGGGAACTCCATGACTGGCCTCTGCGGGGCGCGCGTGGCCATCTACTACTGCCCGAGCGACAGCGGCGCGGACCTGAACTCGGCGTCCGCGTACTACCAGCGCTCACGGGGGAACTATGTTGTCAACTGGGGGAACGCGAAGTACGACACCGCGCCGCCCGCCCAACTCGCCCCGTTCTACCACGTCGGCGGGAACCGCGGCACCCCCGGTAAGGTGGTGATGACCAGCATCTCCGACGGCACCTCGAACACCCTGATGATGTCCGAAACGCTCATGACCAAGAGCCCGGACGACAACGACTGGCGCGGCGACATTCACAACGACGACGGGGTGTTCAAGTTCATGACCATCACCACCCCCAACTCGTCGGCCCCGGACATCGTGAACTGGGCCGTCGGGACCGATCCCGCGATGCCGTACAGCACCGCCGGGTCGCAGTACAGCGCCGCCCGCAGCCGGCACACCGGCGGGGTGAACGCGGCCCTGTGCGACGGCAGCATCCGCTTCTTCTCCAACAGCACCGCGCTGGCAACGTGGTCCTCAATGGGCACGATGAACGGCGGCGAAGTGTTCTCCAATCAGTAACCGGGGGCCGAGATGCGTGCGATCCGCTGTGCGGGTGCGGTCGCGGCGTTCGCCGCGGCCGTCGCCCTGGTCGGTTGTTCCGACGAGCCTCAGTTTGTGGACGTGTCGGGCACCGTGAGCTACGAGGGCAAGCCGGTGGAGGACGGGGCGGTGACCTTCGTTCCCACAGATGGGAAGGGGCAGACCGCCGGGGGCACGATCAAGGACGGGCATTACACGGCGACGA
>DASWYH010000282.1:0-4830 GCA_036405095.1 Gemmata sp.
CGCGGCGCTGGAACAGCCGGTCCTCGTGTTGTGAAAGTAAAAAACAGCTCAGACGACGCAACATCGTCCGCGTGGCCGGAGCCACCGAGCTAAACGAACCCGGTGCGACCCAACGTCGCTACGCTAATGGCTAGCCGGGTAGGTAAGCAACCTCGGGAAACGAAAATGGACCCGAAACCCATCATCGAAGCCACCCGCCACTGGATCGCGAATGTGGTAATCGGGCTGAACTTGTGCCCGTTCGCACGGCGCGTCTTTGACGGGGGGCTCATTCGCTATACGGTGACCGACGCGGTCGACGCAACCACACTGACAGCGGCGCTAACCGAACAGCTCCTGCTTCTCAGCAAAACGCCGGCCGCGGATGTTGAAACCGCTTTCCTCATTCACCCGAACGCGCTCGGTGACTTTCTCGATTACAACGACTTTATTGCGGAAAGCGAACTCCTGGTTGCGGAACTCCGTCTGGAAGGCGTGGTTCAGATCGCCGGGTTCCACCCGCAGTACCGGTTCGCCGGAACGCGCCCGGACGACATCGCGAACTACACCAACCGCTCCCCCTTCCCGATGCTGCATCTGCTCCGCGAGGACAGCATCACGAAGGTGAACGGCGATCCCGAAAAGCTGCTCGACATCCCGGCGCGAAACATCGAAACGCTGCGCAAGCTCGGGGAACCGGGGCTCCTCGCGCTCCTGAAACGTGACCCGGCGTGAGCGCATGACAGCGCGGCGCCGGCCACATACGATAGCGGAACTGCCGCGACCGTGCCCCGGCGAGTGCCCACATGCCGCTGCTGAACCTGCTACTCGACGACGTGTTCTACGGGTCCGCCGACGGAAAGTGGCTGTACCCGCTCATCAACGGGAACGTGGACTGGCCCATCAACTTGGGGCTGATGCTCGCGGCGCTTGCCGGAGCGCTCGTCGCGCTTACTTGGCGCCACGCGGAGCAGGCTCCCGTTCTGGTGGTGGTGGTGTGGCTCGGGTTCGGAAGCTGGGCACAATCGCAGATGCGCGAACTCGCCCCGTTCCCCGATACGGACGTGGTGGGCAGCAAGTACGATTGTTTCTGCAAGGAGTCGAAGAGCTATCAACCGGGGCGGTTCCTGCGCGAGTTCCACACGATCGCCCCGGACCTGCACTTCCATGTGCGCGCGAACATGGCCGGGAAGGTACTGTTCTACCACCTGATCCGGGTCGTGTCGGACAAATCGCCGACCCTCGTGTGGCTCGTGTTCGGCGCGTCGAACCTCGGCGCCGTACTCGCCTACGCGATCGTATGGGAACTGTTCCGCGACCGCCGGGCCGCCCTTGCGGCGCTGGTGCTGTACCTGTTCCTGCCATCGAAACTGTTCTTCTTCCCGCTGCTGAACTCGGTTACACCCGTGTTCATCCTATTTCTGCTCTGGTTGCAGGTGCGTTATCTCGCGAAGCCACACGCGGGGTGGCTCGCGGCTATGGGGGTCGCGCTGTACGCACTGGTTCTGTTTGAACCGCTCCCGCTTGTAACGGGGCTCGTGTTTCTTGCGCTGATCGGGCGCGCGTGGGCGCTGGGCGCGATCGCGCGGAAACATGTGCTGTCGGTCCTGGTGCTGGTGCCGGTCGCGTTCTTCGTGGTGGACCTGCTCGTGTGGTGGGGGTTCGGTTACGAGATCATGAGCGCGTTCCGGTTCGCACTTCACGACGCTCAGGAGTTCAACAAACAGCAGAACCGGCCCTACGGGCTGTGGGTTGTGTTCAACCTCGTCGAAACCCTCTCGAACACGGGGCTGCTCGCCTCCGGACTCGCGCTCGGGCTGTTCGCCGCGGGTGCGGTGCGGTTGGTGCGGGCCTTCCGAAGTGTGGGTTGGGCGGGGGTCCGCGTGATCGCGTGCGAACCGGGCGTGTGCCTCTCGTTCAGTACACTCGCGACGCTGCTGGTGGTGGACGCGTTGGGCGTGAACCGGGGCGAAACGGTTCGGTTGTGGATCTTCCTGGGTGTGTTCCTGGTGCTCCCGGTCTCGGGCCTCTGCGGCCGGCGACCGGCGGTGCTTGCGGTTCTCGTCCTCGGCGCGATCATGCAAGCGTGTATCGGCCTTCAAAGCCGCGGGTTCGTGCTTCCGGGCTGAATCGGAGCACGGGAAACCGGCCCGCGCTCCGCGCCGGCCGCCTAACGCTTTCTGAACATCGCGTGGCCCGGGTCGCCGCGACTGAGCAGGTACGCGAGCATGTCGAGCACCTCGTTCTCGTTGAGCCCGTTGAGCAGTTTTTCCGGCATCAGCGAGAGCTTCGACAGCCGCGTCTGTTCGATGTCCTCTTTCTTGATCTCGACCACTTTTGCGGAGTCCTCCGGGTCGGTGACCACGGTCAGCTTCCCGTTGGCGTCGTTGACGATCCGGCCGATGACGGCCTTGCCCGCAACCGGTGTGATGACGCTCGCGGCGTACTGGTCCGAAATCACCTTGCTCGGTTCCACTATTGCCTCGGCCAGCTCTTTCAGGCCGAATCGCCCCGCCACTTGCGACAGATCGGGACCGGTCGCGCCGCCGTCCCCGCCGAACCGGTGACACACGACACAGCGGGCTGCCGCGAACGCGCGCTGACCGTTCTTGAAGTCGCGCCCGCTCTTGAGCTTCGCCTCCAAATCGACGAGGCCCGCGGTCGTCCACTCCTTCCCGGGGCCGATCGGCTTGGGGAGCGACGTGGGGGCGTAGGACGGGCGGAGCAGCGCGCCCTCGATCGTGCGCCTGTCGGCGTCGGTCGCGTTGGCGAACGCTTCTTTCTCGATGTTCCGCAGGAAGCCCTGGTAGCTGGCCCCGCCGCTCTTGGTCAGCGCGTCCTTGAGCGCGGCGTAGTACGCCGTCCAGCGGTCCTGGTTCCACCCGACGGTGGCGTTGCGGAGCGCGAACAGGTACGACAGTTTCTGCTGGTCCGGCGCGTTCTTGAGCATGTTCGCAATGGTGCCGCCGTACCCGCGGTTGCGGAGCAGCAGCTCGTCCAGACCTTCCTGCGTGAGCGGCTTCGACGGTTTTTTCAGTTCCGCGCACACCTTATCAACGATCGTCGGCGACTTCAGGTACACGAGCAGTTGAACGAGTTCACGGTTAACGAGTTCGGACTTCGCCGGGAACAGCGGATCGAGCCTCGCGACCAGTTGCGCCGCGGCCCCCTTGTCTGGCTCGCCCGTTCGGGTGAGCACGAGTTGGTACGCGCGTAACAGGTCGAGGGTTTGCGCGGTCGTCAGGCCCGGCAACTGAACCCGGTCGAGCGCGGCGAGGAGCCGGGGCTGGAGCGCCTTGCCGCCCTGTCGAGCGAGCGCCACAACGCCTTCGATCGTTCCGGGCGCACTTTCGTCCGCGAGAACCTTTTCCTGCCACGCTTTCACGGGCTGGTGTTCGAGCGCGACGCGGGCCGCGTACCGAATGAAACGGTCTTCGTGGCGCAGCAGCGGAAGTACGAACGCAACCGCCTTCTCCGGGTCCGCCGCTGGCTTGTGGTATTCTTCGATCTGTTTCAGGAGCTTCCGCTCGGTCGTCTCGGCGGTCTTCGCGTCGACCTTGTCGGTCTTCTCGGGCCCCACATACGTCACCCGGAACAGTTCGCTCTGGGTCCCGCGCCCCCCGATCGTGAAGTACATCGCCCCGTCGGCCGGGTTGATGCACACGTCCGTGAGTGGCAGCGGCGTCCGGCTCAGGAACTCTTCCTTTGTGGCCGCGTAAGTCGCGCCCGCCGGTTCGACATGCAGCGCGTACATCGTGCCGAAGGTCCAGTCGCAGATGAACAGCGCCTTCTGGTACTTGGCCGGGAACTTGGCCCCGTACCCGAACGTCACGCCGACCGGCGACCCCGGCCCGATGTCCACCGTCGCGGGGAGCGAGTCCACGTAGTACGCGGGCCACTTGCCGGTTCCGCTGCGCCAACCGAGTTCGCTGCCGCTGGTGGCGTGGTTCACCCGCGTCGGCCGATACCACGGCATCCCGTAGTCCCATTCCATGTCCGCGTCGTACACGAACATCTCGCCGTCCGCATTGAACGCGAAGTCGTAGGGGTTGCGGTAGCCGGCGGTGACGATCTCCCACGTTTTGCCGTCGAAATCGGTCTTGGCGACGTACCCGCCCGGAGCGAGGATGCCGCGCGCGTGCCCGCCCGCGTCCCACTGGCGCGGCAGCAAGTGATCTTCGCCCCAGTTCTTCGGCAGCCGGCTGTGCGCGAACCCTTCCGGGGGTTGCGTGTGGTTCCCGCAAACCACGAACAGCGACTTCCCGTCCGGCGCGAGGCGCACCGCGTGCGGGCCGTGTTCCCCACCGCCCTGAAGCGCCTTCAGCTTTTCGACCTTGTCGAGCGTGTCATCGCCCTTCGACGACGTGACGCGGTAGAGCCCGCTTCCGGGGCCACCGTTGCACACTACGTAGAGGGTGCCCTGGTGCCAGAGCAAGCCCTGAGCACCCGAGACCTTCGCCGGGATCTTCTCGACCTTCGCCTCTTCTTCGGTGCCAACTTTGCCGGGCGTGATGCGCACGAGGCCCGTACCGCCCTGGTCGCTGGCGATGAGGCGCCCCTTGTCGTCCGCGGTGAGGCACACCCACGACCCGAGTTGCTTCGCCGGGACCGTGAACAGCTTCTCGACCTGGAACCCGGGGAGCGTCACGAACGTGTTCGCGGGCACCTTCGAGCCCGCCAGCGCCGCACCACTTGAATCAAACACCTTGCCCCAAGGGCCATCCCCGTAGGTGCCGATCTTCTTCACCTTGACCTCGGCGGCACCCTTCTTTTCTGCCGCGACCCACGACTCGTCGCTCACAACGTACTTCGTGTGGCCCTTGTCGTCGGTCATCGCGAGTTTGAGCACGA
>DASWYH010000283.1:0-3396 GCA_036405095.1 Gemmata sp.
CCCGCACGGCCGTCCCGGCGGACGTCGCCCGCTCGCTCGAAGCGGAACTGCACACGACGACGACCGCGGAAGTGCGGTTCGATAGCGGGAGCCGGGCGCTGTACGCCACCGACGGCTCGAACTACCGGCAGGTGCCGATCGGGGTCGTCGTGCCGCGCACGATCGACGACGTGGTGGCGACGGTGGCCGCGGCCCGCGCGCACGGCGCGCCGGTGCTGTCGCGGGGCGGCGGCACGAGCCTCGCCGGGCAGTGCTGCAACGTCGCGGTGGTGATGGACTTCTCCAAGTACCTCAATCGCGTGCTGCACATCGATGCGGAGCGGCGGCTCGGAACCGTGCAGCCCGGGTGCGTGCTCGACACGCTGCGCCACACCGCCGCGCGCGAGCACGGGTTGACGTTCGCCCCGGACCCGTCCACGCACAACCACTGCACGCTCGGCGGGATGCTCGGCAACGACTCGTGCGGCGCGCACTCGCTGCTCGGCGCGAAGTTCGGGCGCGGGCTGCGCGTCGCCGATAACACCCACGAACTCGAACTCCTCACCTACGACGGCGCCCGGTTCCGTGCCGGCGCCACTTCGCCCGAGGAGCTGGAGCGGGTCATCGCCGCGGGCGGCCGGCGCGGGGAGATCTACGCGAAGCTCAAAGCCCTCCGCGACACCTACGCCGACGAGATCCGCACCCGGTTCCCGAAGCTCCCGCGCCGCGTGTCGGGCTACAACCTCGACGCGCTGCTGCCGGAAAACGGGTTCCACGTCGCGCAGGCCCTGGTCGGCACCGAGAGCAGTTGCGTCACGTTCCTTGAGGCCACGCTCGACCTGGTTCCGAACCCGCAGGCCCGGTCCCTGGTCGTGTTCGGCTACCCGGACGTGTTCAGCGCGTGCGAGCACCTGCTGGAGATCCTCCCGTTCCAGCCCACCGCGCTCGAAGGGCTGGACCACCTGCTGATCGAGTACGTCCGCAAGAAGGGCGACAAGGCCGCGAACCTCGACCTGCTGCCCGACGGCCAAGGGTTCCTGATGGTCGAGTTCGGCGGCGCGAGCAAGGCCGACTCGGATGAGCAGGCACGGAAGTGCATGGAGAAGCTCAAGAGCGGGAAGAACCCGCCGGCGATGAAGCTGTTCGACGACCCGCGCGAAGAAGAAATGCTCTGGAAGGTGCGCGAGGGCGGGCTCGGTTCGACCGCGTGGGTTCCGGGGCACGCCGACGCGTGGCCCGGGTGGGAGGACTCCGCGGTGCCGCCCGAGAACGTTGCGACGTACCTCCGCGCGCTCCGCCAGTTGTTCGACAAGTACGACTACCACCCGTCGCTGTACGGGCACTTCGGCCAGGGCTGCGTTCACTGCCGCGTCCAGTTCGACCTCTACACCGCGGACGGGGTGAAGCAGTACCGGTCGTTCGTAACCGAGGCGAGCGACCTCGTGGTGCGGTGCGGCGGTTCCCTTTCCGGCGAGCACGGCGACGGCCAGTCGCGGGGCGAGTTCCTGCCCAAGATGTTCGGCGAGACGCTCTACCGCGCGATGCAAGAGTTCAAGGCGATCTGGGACCCGCTCGGGAAGATGAACCCGGGCAAGAAGGTGGACGCGTACCCGATCGACGCCAACCTCCGCATCGGCCCGGACTACAACCCGCCGCAACCCGAAACGCACTTCGCGTTCCCGAACGACAAGCACTCGTTCGCGCGCGCGGCGCTGCGGTGCGTCGGGGTCGGCGAGTGCCGCCGTGAGGGCGGGCAGACCATGTGCCCGAGCTATCAGGTCACCCGCGAGGAGCGGCACAGCACGCGGGGCCGCGCCCGGATGCTGTTCGAGATGATGAACGGTGAGGTGCTCACCGACGGGTGGCACAGCGAAGAGGTGAAGGAGGCGCTCGACCTGTGCCTGTCGTGCAAGGGGTGCAAGCACGACTGCCCGGTGAACGTGGACATGGCCACCTACAAGGCCGAGTTCCTGGCGCACTACTACGACGGCCGGGTGCGCCCGAGGCACGCTTACGCAATGGGCCTCATCGACGTGTGGGCGCGGCTCGCGTCCGTTGCGCCCGGGGTCGCGAACGTCTTCAGCCAAACCCCGGGCCTGAGCGCTGCCGCGAAGTTCGCCGGCGGTCTGGCCCAACAGCGGGAGATGCCGCCGTTCGCGGCGCAGACGTTCAAGGACTGGTACTTCCGCCGCCCGAACCCGCGCCGCACCGGGCGGCTGGTGCTCCTGTGGCCGGACACGTTCACCAACTACTTCAAGCCCGAGCGCGGCCGGGCCGCGGTGCGGGTGCTGGAGGACATGGGGTGTCGCGTCGTGGTGCCGCGCGCGCACCTGTGCTGCGGGCGCCCGCTGTACGACTACGGGATGCTCGACACGGCGAAGTCGTACCTCCGCACGGTCCTCGCCACGCTGCGACCGGTGATCGAAGCCGGCGTGCCCGTCGTGGGGTTGGAGCCGAGCTGCACCGCGGTGTTCCGGGACGAGCTGACGGACATTCTCCACGGCAACGAGGACGCGAAGCGGCTGCACGACCAGACGTTCTACTTCAGCGAGTTCCTGAGCCGGCACTCACAGGGCTGGGAACCGCCCCACGTCGGCGGAAAGGCGCTGGTCCACGTCCACTGTCACCACAAGTCGGTCATCGGCGCGAACGACGAGATGGCGCTGCTCAAGAAGATGGGCGTCGAGGTGCGCGAGCCCGAGAAGGGGTGCTGCGGGCTGGCCGGCTCGTTCGGGTTCGAGGCCGGACACTACGACGTTTCGCGGGCGATCGGCGAGCAGCGGCTGCTGCCGGCCGTGCGCGCCGCCGGTGCGGACGAGCGGCTGATTGCCAACGGGTTCAGTTGCCAGACGCAGATCGCCCAGGGAACCGGCCGTGAGCCCCGGCACCTCGCCGAGGTGATTGCGTCGGCGTTGCCGGAACAAGACGACGGGAGCACCCCGGCAGGTGGCCGGTCGGAGCGCGCGAAGTGGCTCGCGGGGGCGGCCGTCGCGGGCGGGGCGGTTCTGGCGGGCGGGTTGCTCCTGCGGGCACTCAACCGGCGCGGGGCGCCTTCTAACGGAGAACAGCAATGAAAGCCAAGTTACTCAACGACGACCGCGAGAAAACCTTCGCGCTCATTTACGAGGCCGGCGACGAGGTGCTGACCGGGCTCAAGGCGTTCGCCACGGAGCACAAGCCGCGGTCGGCGCGGTTCACCGCGATCGGCGCCTTCTCCAACGCGGTACTGGCGTACTTCGACTGGGAGAAGAAGGAGTACCAGGAGCTGCCGGTGACCGAGCAGGTTGAGGTGCTGGTCCTGACGGGCGACATCGCCTGGAAGGGCGACGGCGAACCGGTCGTTCACGCGCACGTCGTCGTCGGCCGCTCCGACGGTTCGACCCGGGGCGGGCACCTGATGAGGGCGCACGTGCGCCC
>DASWYH010000284.1:0-3422 GCA_036405095.1 Gemmata sp.
TCGGGGGCGGTTGCACGTCGGGCTGGCGCGCGAGCCCCGGGGGCGCCGACGGTTGAACCGCAGGCGGGAGCGGGCGCGCCGGGGCCACATCGGGCACCGGGAGCGGCACCACGGGCGCGCGGTCGGGCGCGCGAGCGACGCCGTCAGCAGCGGCCGGCAACCCGCCGCCGGTCGCGGTGAGCGCGTCGGCGGGCTTCTGGAAGTACATCACCGTGCCGTTCGCGGTGGACGCCGGGGCGGACGTCTGGCGCACCGGTTGCGACGGCTGCGGGGGCTGGGGCGGAGCGATCCGCGGGCGATACCCGGGGGGGAGCGCCAGCCCGTTCGAGAGCGTGTTCGGCTGCCCGGTCGCCGGGCCGTTCGGCTGCGTCCGGGGCTGCGGTCCCGGTGGCTGCGCGAGGGCCGGAGCCGCCAGCAGTGCGAAGAGCAGGGCGGCCTTAGCCGCCCGCGTCCCCGGCGTAATCGACCGAACTATAATTCGGCGCTTCCTGCGTGATAGCAATGTCATGCGGGTGGCTCTCCTGCACACTCGCCGCGGTCACCTGAATGAACCGGGCCTTGGTCCGCAACTCGTCCAGCGTCTTGCAGCCGCAATACCCCATTCCGGCCCGCACGCCGCCCACGAGCTGGTACACGTAAGGCGAGAGGTGCCCCTTGAACGGGACCCGCCCCTCGACCCCTTCGGGCACCAACTTCCCGTTCGCCGGGCCGGCCGGTCCACCGGAGCCGCTCCCCTGATGGTAGCGGTCCGCGCTGCCGGCCATCATCGCCCCGAGCGAACCCATTCCGCGGTACTGTTTGAACGACCGCCCGCGGTACAGGATCAACTGCCCCGGGCTCTCGGCGAGGCCCGCGAACAGCCCGCCGATCATCACCGAGTGCGCGCCCGCGGCGAGCCCCTTGGTGATGTCCCCGCTGTACCGGATGCCCCCGTCGGCGATAACCGGGATACCGGTCCCGGCCAGCCCCTTTACAACGTTCGCGATCGCCGACATCTGCGGCACGCCCACGCCCGATACGATCCGCGTTGTGCAAATGGACCCCGGACCGATGCCACACTTCACGCCGTCGGCGCCGGCTTCGGCCAGCGCCCTGGCGCCCTCGGTGGTGGCGACGTTGCCGGCGATCACGTCGATACTGTGCCGCTTCTTCAGCTCGCGCACGGTCTCGATCACGTTGCGGCTGTGCCCGTGCGCCGAGTCCACCACGAGCACATCGACGCCGGCCTCGATCAGCGACGCGGCCCGCTCGAACTCGCGCACCCCGATCGCGGCCCCGACCTTCAACCGGCCCCGCGCGTCTTTAGCCGCGTGCGGGAACTTTTGCGTCTTGTCGATGTCCTTGATCGTGATCAACCCCTTCAGTCTGAATTGATCGTCCACCAGGAGCAATTTCTCCACCTTATTTTTCGTCAGCAGCTTTTCGGCCGCGTCGAGCGTGGTGTGCTCGGGCGCGGTGATGAGGTCCTTCTTGGTCATCACCTCTTCGAGCTTCTGCTCGTTGTCGTCGAGGAACTTCAGGTCGCGCCGGGTCAGGATGCCCTTGAGCACCCCGTTCACGGTGATCGGCACGCCGCTGATGTGGTGGTCCTCCATGATCTTGCGCGCGTGCCCCACGGTGTCGTCCGGGGGGAGGGTGATCGGGTCGGTGATGATCCCGTTCTCGCTCCGCTTGACCTTGTCCACCTCGCGGGTCTGGAACGCGATCGAGAGGTTCTTGTGGATGATCCCGATGCCGCCCTCCTGGGCCAGCGCGATGGCGAGTTCGCTCTCCGTGACCGTGTCCATCGGGCTGGAGACGATCGGCACGTTGATCCGCACGTTGCGCGTCAGTTGGGTGCGCACGTCCGTATCTTTGGGAATGACATCGCTGTATCCCGGTTCGAGCAGCACATCGTCAAAGGTGATCCCCTGATACGCGATGCGGTCCTGCATAGCGGCTCCGTGGCGCCGAGGCGCGAAGTAAGGTGTGGTTTGGGATTATAGGGGGCCGGCGCGAAATGCGTCGCTGGGAAGCGCACCCGCGCCCCGAAACCGGCCCCGGGGCGAAGGCTGATACCTTCGCCCCGGTCGCCCTTCTCGTTTCGGAGTCGAGTTGCGTTTCTCGGGCCTATCAGCTCTGTTTCGGGGTGAGAACGAGCAGCATCGGGCCGTCGCTGACGACCACCCCGCCGGCGGTTTCTTTGGTCACGGCGAACGCTTTCGCGTCCTTCACCAGGATCGGAGCGCGCACGCGGACCAGAACGGACCCGTCCGGTTTGACGTCGAACACCCCCCCGTCCACCGGTTGCTTCTTCGACGGGTCCACGATCCAGAGCTGGTACTGCTCCTTCGTCGGGTCGAGCGGCGGCAGCCCGCGCACCTCCAAGTAGCCCTCTTGCTTCTCGGTGCTCCACACGACCTCGCCCGCGGCGCCGCCCTTTTCGCCCGCGAAAGGCGCCTTCACACACGGGCTCTGGGCGAACGCGGCGCGGGCCTCCTGCACGGTCGGCGGCTTTTTCGGCCAGAGCACGAGCGCCAGCACCGCCACGCTCGCGGCCACGGCCCAGCCCGACCACTTGACCCCGTTGCGCCACGCGGACGATTTCCGGATCGGCCCCGCCCTTCGGGGGGCCGAAGAGGACGTCAGAACCGCGACCGCCGTCAGCTCCAGTTTCTCGGCCACGTGCGCCGGGAGCGGTTCCGGCGGCCCGCTCAGCGCGCGGTCGAGCGCCGCGGCGGCGAGTTCTATCGCCTCGCCGTCCTCGTCCGGGAACATCGCGAGCAGCGCGTTCAACTGTGCGACCTCGGCCGGGGCCAGTCCGTGGAGGGCCTGAAGGATTAGCAGCTCGTCCAGTTGCTCTCGGGGGGTCATTCCGCGCCCTCCGTCGGGGCCAGGCGCTCGCGCACGCGGATCAGCCCGCGGCGGATGTGGGTCTTTACGGTGCCGACCGGGAGCCCGGTTTCGGCGGCGATCTCCTCGTGCGTCTTCCCTTCGTACACGGCCATCCGGATCACCCGGCGCTCGTCGTCCCGGAGCCCCGCGAGTGCGGCGGCGGCCTTCGCGGCCTCGTCCTCGATCTCGACGCGAGCGGTCGGGTCGGGCCGGACCGGTTCGTCGGTGAGCACTTGTGAAGCGGGGGTGCGAGCCGCCCGCCGTTTCCGATCAATGAGCCGTCGGCGCGCGATCATCGTTACATAGGTGGGCTCGGACGAGCGGGCGGGGTCGTACCGTGCGGCGTTCTTCCACAGCTCGATGAACACGTCTTGCACGGCGTCTTCCGCGTCGGTGGGGTTCCCGAGGAACCGGCGCGCCAGCGACCACACCAGCCCGCCGTAGCGGGCGATGCAGTCGGGCACGGCGGCCGGATCGCCGGCCGCGATCCGCGGGAGCACGCAATCCGTCACCAGTTCCGCCCCTCCCCGCTCGCCGCACGCACCACG
>DASWYH010000285.1:0-4934 GCA_036405095.1 Gemmata sp.
GCGTGGGCGGTTGGACCGTTTGCCGCGGCGGTGCGGTCGGAGGTGCCGCGGCAGGTCGCGGTTGCGCCGGTGGCGCGACAACGGGCCGCGGTGCCGGTTGAACCGCTGGCGCGGGCGACGGACGCGGGCGCGTCATCGGCGCCGGTTGCGGTCGTGGCGGAACCGACGCCGGGCGCGCGGCCGGTGGTACCACGGGGACCGGTGCCGGGCGCGCCGCTGGGGGCGCGGTAGGAGCTGGCGCGGGGCGCGCCGCTGGGGGCGCGGTGGGAGCCGGCGCCGGGCGCGCCGCTGGGGGCACCACGGGGACCGGCGCCGGGTTCGGTTGAATCACCGGCGCTCGTGCCGGGCGCGACTGGGCGGGCGGCGCCGGCGGGTTCACTTTCGGTGCCGGTGGGGGCGTCGGTCGCGGGCGCGCGGGCGGAGTTCCCATCGGTTTCGGATCAACCTTCGGCCCCGCCGGCGGTGTGACCGGCGGGTTCACCTTCGGTGCCGGCGGCGGAACCGGATCGACCTTCGGCTGAGGGCGCGCGGGCGGGTTAGCCGGCGGCGTTGGCGGCGGGGTGCCCTGTTTCGGCTCGACCCGGGGCGGGTTCATCGGCGGGCGCGGATCGACCTTTGGCTGAGGGCGCGCGGGCGGGTTGGCCGGCCCCTTCGGGTCCACCCTGGGTTGCGGGTTCACCATCGGGTTCGTAGGCACTTTCGGATCAACCTTCGGTACCGGGTTCCCGGCCGGGTTCATCGGTTGCCCCACGCGGGGCGGGTCCGCTTTCGGTGGCACCGGTGGCCTCGGCTCAACCTTCGGTGGGCCGATCTTGGCGCCCGTGCCAGTTCCGCCGCTCGGATTCGTGTGCAGCGGGTTCGGCGGCGGCGCCTTGTCGGACGCAACCCGCGCCCGGTTGACCGCGGCTTTCGGCACGTCGAGCTTGATCGTTTGTGGTCGAGCCGCCGGCGGCGTTCCTGTAGTGCCGGGCCCAACACCGGGTTGGGGCTTCGCCGAAACCGCGGTTTCGAGCCGGGTCCGCTGAACGCCCACGTCCCGAATCTGTCGCGCCGCGGTCGCCTCTTCGCGCCGCCGGTCGGCGGTCACGGATTCGAACTTGGTCCGCTGGAGATCCGGAGCGACTTTCAGCGGGGCCACCATTGCGACGTTCGCGACGTTGTGGCGCCCGACCGTCGGCGCGCCGTTCACGACCGTGATGTTGTTGGTCACATTGGTGACATTCGTCTGCGTGATCCTGTTAATCACCGTATTCTGCTGCACGAGCGTGGTCGGCGGGCGCGCCACGTCGCCCTTGTAGCGGCCCGCGTAGATCTCACTCACGCTGCCTTGCCAGCGCGGGGTGCTGCGGTGGTGAACCGAGTAGTAGCTCCACAGCGGGTCATAGCCCCAGGTGCGGCCCACGCCGAACCCGATGCTGAACCCGTTGCGCGTGACCACCCCGCACCACGCGGAGTAGCCCCCCCGTGCGTATCGCGCGTCGAAGTAGTCACCGAAGTAGTAGTTCCCGTACCCGCGCCGCACGAACAGCGCGCCGGTCATGCACGGTTCGCTCACCACGTACACCGGCGTGTACACGAACGCGGGCCGCACGTACACCGGGCGCGTAAACACGACGGGCGCGAACAGCACCCCGCGGGTCGCGAGCGGGTAGTCCCAGTACCCGTCGCTGAACACGTACCCGGCCGGGGTCCAGTGGTAGCGGGCGGGCACCCACACCCAGTTCGCGCGGTATTCGACCCACACGCCCGGGCGCCACACGTAGCGGTTGCGCCACACCCACGCCCCGGGCACGTACACGCTCGTGGTGCTGGGCGCGGCCACGGTGGGGCCGATTTCGAGCGACTGCGGCGGTTGCGGCAGGTACTCGATTTCCGGCTGCACCTGGGGCAGTTGTGGTTGCTGCGGCTGTTGGGGCGCGAGTTCCTGCCAGAATCCGGGCACGTACTGCCAGCCGTTCTGGGCCTCGCGCCACGCCCCCGGAACCCAGACGCGCCCCGGGGGCGGTTGGCGCCAGAACCCGCTGATCCAGATGAACTGGTTGTTCTCCTCGTCCCAACCCCAGTAGCCGGGAATCCACTGAACGTTGTCGCCTTCGGGCTTCTGATCGGGCGGCAGCTCCTCGATCGGCGCGGGCGGCTGTTTCGCCACAATCGGCGTCGCGGCCGGCGCCTCGGCCGTGGTCGCGAACGCTTCGTGGACCGGGCCTTTTGCGAGCACCTCGATTCCGTCGCCCTGTGCCCCCTGGGCCGGTTGCGCCGGCTGTCCCGGGAGCGGGAGCGGTATCGGTTCGGGTGGCTGTGCGCCTGGGGGGCGCAACGGGATCGGCTCTTGGGCGGGGGCGGTATTGATGACGGCGAGCGCCACCAGAAGCGAGCCGAACACGCCGAGGGGCAGCACCTTCAGCATTCGTTCGGTCATAGGAGTACCTCAAAAAACGGTGCGAATCAGCTCTTCCGAGGAGAAACGCCGAAGCGTCGCAAACTTGCGCAAACGACCGGAGCCACAGCCAATGCAAAGGAGGTGCCGCCGGGAGAACGGATTTACCGCATCCGGCGCGGAGGGAAAAGGGGAAGTTCGCATTGAAACGGCGCGGTTGAGGCGCAATGGCGCGGCACCGGCGCTTCCGGTGCCGCGCCGCCGGCGAGTCGGTTCTATCGGATCACCACCGCAGCTCCAAACCGAACTGCACGCCATTGACTGCGAGGTCGGACTGCTTGAACAGCGGGCGCGGGCGGTACTGGCCCGAGAAGCCCACCGCACTCGTATTCGGCACGAACGTCAGGTCGACGACGTGGTCGATCTGGTCCCCGGGCCGGATGACGTTCGACCAGTAGAGGAAGTTGTACCCGCCGAACACGCGCACGGTCGGCGTCAGCCAGTACCCGACGTTCAGTGTGAGTTCGGGAGCCACGCTGAACCGATCCTGGCTGAACCGGCCCAGATTGGACCCGGCCGCGAGCAGCCCGCCGTTGGTGAACACCATCGGAACCGCGCCGGGGCGCTGGCGGTTCTGGAATCCGCTGATCTCCAGTTCCTGGTGCGTGACGCCCAGCGCCAGCGAGCCGCGCGCGTCGAAATCCCACCGCCCCCAGCGCCGCTCGTAGGCCGCGCCGATCTGACCGCCGTGGAACTGGTTCCGCGTTAAGAAGCGGTCCTGCACCACGATCTGCGTGCCGATCGGGTCCGTGATGGTGATCCCGCTCCCGCCGGAACCGATGACCGTGATGTTTTCGCGGATGGTCAGGCTCTCGCGCAAGTTCAAATGGCGATACCCCGCGAACACTTCTGAACGCGAGTCGCAGCTCTTGAGCCAGCACCAGCGGGCGTTCACATCTGCCCCCCAGAGCCGGCTATCGGCCTCGACCGTGAGAGCGCCCCTCAGCACCCCGGGCACCGCGACCGCTTCGCCGTTCTCGCCGAACGGCAGCCCCGTATTCGGGTCCGTGTTCGGGGCGAAGATCGGGCGCGTGATGAGCGGGAACCGGTCCGAACCGAACGTGGCGCTCCGCGACTTGTTCCCCAGAAAGAAGAACCCGGCGTCGATGCCGCACGATTGGGCCTCATCGAGCCACGCACCGGCACGCAGACGGAACCCGCTCCGCGAGCTATCGAGGACCGCGCCCGGGCCGACAATCGCGGTCGTTCCGGGTTGGCCCAGGTAGCCGTTTAGTGCGGTGTTTGCGTTGGTCGTCGCGAGTACTGGCGTCGCGAACCCCGGGAGCCACCACTGGAGGTACTCGCCGCGCACGAAGAACCGGTTCGCGAGTCCGCCGTTCAGTTCATCTGCGACACTGAGACCGCGGGACTGCCCAACAACATCGCGCAGCGGCGGGTAATCGCGCGAGAGCCGAATGGGAGGCGAGCCGAAGGTGCCCCTCTTGGGCACATCGAGCGCACCGGCCGGGTACATGAGTTCCGCCGGGGCGGGTTGCAGTTCGGGTTGCGGCTCGGGCTGCGGCGCCACGGGGCGGGGAACCGGGAGCGGGTTCGCGGACGGGTCCACGCCCTTCCAGTTCGGGGGCGGGTCCGGGAGCCGGGGCGGGCGCATCATCGGCGGTTCACCCGGGTGCGTCTCGGGAACCGGGGTGTCGGATTTCGGCCGAACCGGCTCCGGCGGCGGGGGCACGGTCGGGCGAAAGGGCGGTTCCGGGGTCGCGGGCGGGTTCTCGCGCGGCGCCGGCGGTTCGCTGGCCGTAGGCCCGCCAGTCTCGGGGATCGCCGGGATTGCCGGGAGCGGTCCGAAGTCGCCGGGGACCCGCGGCCCGACCGTGCCGGTTGGGCGGGGCGGTTCGGGTGGCCACTGTGTCGGTTGGGGCTGCGCTGGGGGCGCAGACGCCTCCGGCGGCGCCGCGCGAAACGTCGGCGAGGCAGGTTGGCCGGTCGCGCCGGCGGGCACAACGGTTGGCGCCGCGGGGGCGCGGGCCGGGAACCAGATCACGGTCGGTTCGGGCGCAACCGGGGCGCGCAGCGCCGGCGGGAGCAACCCCGGTTCGCCGGCGCGGGGGGCTGGCGCGTCGGGCGCGCCGACCGGTTTCCAGTCGCCGTCTGCGGCCAGTGCGGACCCGGTGGTCAGCACGAGTCCCAGCCCGATCGCTCTTACCCGGAAGCGCTTCATACCCGCCACCCTCGGTCACGGTTCACTCATTTGATTCGGTTGCGCGACCGCGCGACCCGCAAACTTTCTCGAATCGTTGTCCCGGGAAGTGCCGGCAGGCTTTAACCAGCCTCGCAGAAGCTCCCATTTCGCCAAGGCGCCCTCAGCCCGAGACCGCCCTTGAGCTCGGGTTGACACCAATGGGGTAATTTGGAATGGGCCGCTCCGTCAGAAAGGGAGGGTCCGAAACAATGAGAACCACGCGAACGCGGGCGAGGTGCGGAACCTGGCGCATGTGGGGAGCCGTCGCGGTGCTGCTCGCCGCAAGCGGTTCGGCCC
>DASWYH010000286.1:0-3062 GCA_036405095.1 Gemmata sp.
CCGGAGCCGGTCCACGTCGCGCGGCTCGAACGCGACCGCGGGGTCGAGCAGCAGCACCTCGTCGAACCCGGCGCCCAGCGCGTCGGCGACCATGCGGTCCCGGAATCCGGGCGGGGCGGCCCCCTCGCGCACCCGCCGCACCTGGCACCGGTGGCTCAGTTCCACGAGCGCGGCCTCGAACGCCGGGCTCGTCACCTGGCCGGCCGGCACCAGCGCGTCGGTCCGGGGGCGTGGGTCGCGGGGGCGGCGGGTTCGGGCGGGGCACTCCGTGCCCGGTCGATGCGCGCCAGTGGCACCCGGATCGGTGGGTGCCCGGTGGGCCGCTCGGATCGGTAGTCGAACGACGGGGGGAGCGCGGTGGTCAGGCAGTCCGGCCCGTACTTGCGGCGGCACACGGCGGCCGGGTCGTTCGGGACGCTCACCTCGATCCCGCCGAGCCGCGCCCGCCGGGTGGGCACCACTTCGCCCGGGAGGAACGTGTCGGTGCCGCCCTACATGGAATCGTGACACCACACCCCGCGCCGCTGGTACAGGAGCCCCACGTCCACGAACGGGAACCCCCACGGGCGCCCCGGGGCCGAATGCGACACCTTCACCATCAGTCCGTGGGGCACGACCCGCAGGTCGGGCAGGGCACCGGACAGACCGTCGAGCAAGGCAGCCGGATGAACCGGGGTGAGGACCAGCAGGTCGGCGTCGTCGTCCCACGGGAGCAGGTCCCGATACGCGCACACACCGAGCAGCGCGCCCCCGTATGCGACGTAATCGAGCCCGAGCCCGCGCAGGGCCGTGTCCACGCGCCCGACCAGCGCGCGCTGCACGCCCCGCTCGGCCGGGGTGAGGGTGGGCCGGAACCAGGTGGCGATCTGGTGGTCGGTCGGTTCGGGTGCGGGCATGGCGGTCATCCGACCAGGAGGGCCTGGCGGGCGATGTTCCGCAGCGCCTGGTCGAGGATCGCGGCCAGGGTCGCCTTCACGTCGTCGGCGTCCCGCACCGGGTGCCCGTCGCGGTCCAGGCGCAGGCGCCCCGCGGTCACCTCACCGGCCAGGAACGCGGCCAGCGCGGCCCGGTCCCGGGTGCCGTCGAGCAGCGGCACCAGGTGCCGCTCCAGGTCGGTGAGCCGGGCCAGCTCGTGCCGCAGGGTCGGGATCGGGCGGTTCAGCTCGGCCCGCACCCGCGCCGGGCCGAACGCGCGGGGCTTCTCGGTCGGGGCGCGCGGTGCGACGATCGGGGCCCCGTGCAGCTCGATCAGGTCGGACCCCAGGTAGCTGTCCACCAGCCCGGCGGAGAGCCCGCGGGCGTCAACCTCCACGGCCTCGGTCGAGTGACACAACTCGCGGCTGGCGGTGAGCAGCTCGGCGAACGGCACGGTCGCGGGCCACGCGTCGGCGAGCACCTTCATCGCGCACTTCAGGAGCGGGCGGGTGGTGGACAGCGTGACCCCCGCCGGGCTCCGGTACGTGACCCCGGCATCGGCGGTCAGGTCCGGGGCCTCGGGTCCGGTCGGCACCGCCCCGGACGCGACGTGCAGCCGCCCCACCCGTTCCGGGCGGATCTGCCAACTGGGGGCGTTGCGGGCGTGTACCAGGAGCGTCTCGCGGAACGTGCGGTTGCGGAGGAAGTCCAGGTACTGCTCGGTCTGGATCTGGTCGGTGGCCAGCAGCTTGAGCGCCTTCTCCACGTCCGGGCCGAGCGGCCCCGGGAGCATGGTGCCGATCCGGGCCTCGCCCAGGTAGCGGAGGCCGTGGGCCCCGGCGCGGTCCACGAACTCGTGGAAGTACAGGGGCTCGTTCACCTCTTCGAGGTGCTCGTGGAACAGGTAGTGGTCGGCCTGGTGCCGGACCGCTTCGAGTTCGTGCTTGAGCAGCGCCGGGAACAGCCCGGTGTCGGGCTTGGCGGATTCGGCCAGGAAGTCGAGCAGCGCGCGGGCCTGCCGGGTGCGCTCGGCGGGCGCGGCGAACTTGGTGGCGTGGAACCGCATCATGTCGCGGATCATGCCCCGCATGTGCCACCCGGGGTACGTGTTGTAGCTCACGTACCCGATCCCGCCCGGGGTCAGGCGCCCGGCGCACACGCTCAGGACCTTCTCCTGCACTTCGGTGGGGACCCACGAGAACACCCCGTGGCACAGCACGAAGTCGAAGGCGCCGAACGAGTCGTCCACGTCGAGGATGCTGGCGTGCCGCAGCTCGACGTTGGTGAGCCCGAGGCGCTCGATCTGGGCGCGCCCGTCGGCGATCTGGCGGGCCGAGAGGTCCACCCCGACGAAGGTGGCGCCGGGGAGCGCGGCGGCCATCGGGATCAGGTGCCCGCCGGCGGCGCACCCGAGTTCGAGCACCCGGGCCGTTTCGGCCGCGGGCGGGGTGAGGCCGAATAGGGCGGCGACCGCCGCCAACCGCGACGGGTGCGCTTGCGGGTACGGGTGGCTCTCGTACGGGACTTCGTCGTAGCTGGTTCGGGCCGAGGCGGCGGGGGCGAGTGCGTCGGGCACGAGTGTCCTCGTTGAGCGCGGATCGGGCGGTCTGTTATGATTGAGATTATAAGGGACGAGTGACTACGCCGGAAGGTCGGCGGCGTCACTTCGTCCGGATCTTCTGGGAAGCGGGGTGTCGTTCGCCCTCCACACCGTGCGGAGCACCCGGCGCAGGGTGAGAGCCCCGTCGCCGTTGTGCTCATCGCGTGACACGACGAGGTCGCAGTTATCCCCGTGCTCCTCGTAGCTCTTGAACTGCTCGATGGGCTTGGCCCCGTGCTCTCCCTGGATCGGGGTCCCGCCCACGGTAAGCGTTCACAGTTGATGCGGATGGAGATCAACAGTTCGCGAGGAGTGGATTCCGTACCGGAGGCTGTTGGGCCTCGGCCGGGATCAGGGTCGGCGGTGTCGCGCCGGTGCGGTGCGCGGTCCCGGCGTCGGTGAGGAACGCCAAGACGTTGCGGTTCTGGCGGCGACATGAGGCGATGACCGCGAGGATCCGCTCCACGAACCGGCTCCCGCGTTCGCTGTCGGTACCGAAGCTGGTTTTCCGCCAACACACGGCGTGACGCACCTCGCGCTCGGCCGC
>DASWYH010000287.1:0-9918 GCA_036405095.1 Gemmata sp.
TGACCCGTCGCAGGCTTCCGCCCTGGCCTACGGCGCGATGTACACGCCCGAGTGCTTCGTGCTGACCAAAGAGCGCAAGATCGCGTACATGGGGGCGTTCGACGACAACTCCAACGGGAACCCCAAGACCAAGTACGTGGAAGAAGCGGTGCAGCAGACGCTCGCGGGCAAGCCGGCGACCGCCGCGGAGTCGAGCGCCGCCGGCGGGTGCCGGATCGTGTTCAACCGGAAGAGAGACGACGACGACTGATTTCGCACTCGTCGGGGGCGGTTCGGCGCGTTCGGTACTTTGAGGGCCGCGAGCCGCTCCTGCGCGTGTTCTCCTCTTAAAGCCTTTGCGCTCGAGAGCGTTTGGCCAAGTGACACGTCAGGGGCTTCCCGCCAGAGCATGGCGTTTTCGGTCCGCAGCGGGTAGGCTGGGGGATCAGCCCCCGGGCGCCGGGATCGCACCTCTTCGCGGTGGTGTGCTCAGTGGCGCTTCCAACAACTGACAACCGACCATGTCGCGACTCCTTCTGGTGGAAGACGAACCGGCGAACCGTGAGATGTTCCGGCGGCGGCTGGAGCGCAAAGGGTACGTCGTCATTACCGCGGAAAACGGATCAAGCGCGGTCGCACTCACCCAGAGCGAGAAACCGGACCTCGTGCTGATGGACCTCGGGTTGCCCGACATCGACGGCTGGGAGGCGACCCGGCGCGTGAAAGGCGACCCGGCCACCGCGCCCATTCCGGTAATCGTGCTCTCGGCCCACGTCACCTCCGATGCACGGGAGAAGGCGCTCGCGGCCGGGTGCCAGGACTTCGAACCCAAGCCGGTGAACTGGGACGTACTGTTCCGTAAGGTCGAGGAGTGGCTCGCCAAGGCAAAAGAGGAAGCGGCCCGGCGGGCCGCGGACCTCGTCAACGCCGTCGCTCGCGCGGCCCCCCACCCGGCCGGTGCTCAGGCGCCGACCGGCGAGTTCCCTTCTTTGTCGGCCGCGAAGCACCCGGAGAAAGAGGTCTGCGCGGTCGCCCCGAAGCGCATCTTGGTGGTTGAAGACAACGACGCCAACCGGGTGATGCTGTGCCGGCGGCTCAACAACCGTGGGTACGTAACTGTTGAAGCCGCGAACGGGCGCGAGGCACTGGCCGCGGTCCGCGCGGGCGCGTTCGACTTGGTGCTGTGCGACATCATGATGCCCGAGGTGGACGGGTACGAGGTGCTCACGGCACTGAAGGCCGATCCGGAGCTTCAGGCGCTGCCGGTCATCATGATTTCGGCCCTCGACGAGATGGCCGGGGTCGCCCGGTGCATCGAGATGGGCGCGGAGGACTACCTCCAGAAGCCTTACGATCCGGTTCTTCTACACGCCCGGGTCAACGCCTGTCTGGACAAGCGCCGGCTCCGGGACCAGGAATCCGCGGACCGCGACGCGGTCGCGGCGCTGACCCGGGCCGCGGAGCTGGTCGAGCGCGGCCAGTTCGATCCCGCGTTGCTCGCCCCCGTCGCGGCCCGCGACGACGCGCTCGGGACGCTGGCCCGGGTGTTCGACCGCATGGCCCGTGAGGTCCAGGCCCGTGTCGAACAGTTCCAAACCGATGTCCAGCGCCTGACGAAGGTGGAAACGGAGTACCGCGAGGTGATTCACGCGGTCTCGCAGTCCACGGCGGACGGGTTCGAACAGGCCCGCCGGCACGCGACCGCGGCCCTCGCCCGACAGCCGGGCGCCCCCAACTCGATGAGCGACACGAAGATTATCGAGAAGCTGCCGAAGTAGGCGCGTGGGGCGGTCGCGGCTCGGGGCTACTTTTTCTCCCAGAACGCGGCGCTCTGGATCGCGGCTTCGAGCCGGGTCGGTTCGGGCGCGATCACGACCCCGGCCTGAACGACTTGGTCCCACTTCTCCGGGTCCGGCGGGAGCCGCTTCCCGGTCAACTTCACGAGGCCCGTGTGCGATTGGCGCGCGAGGATCACGTCCTTGCCGGCGTGCTGTTTGAGCACCTCCGCGAGCGCGACGACCGCTTCCGGCTGGCGGCAGTCGCTCAGCCCCCGGACCGCGGCCTGCCGCACCTCGGGGTCATCGCTCCCGGGGGCGGCGGCGTCCGTGCCGGCGGCCCCGGCGACCACCGCGAGGAACCGGGCGGCTTCGGGCTTGTGGGTGCGCCCGATCGATTCGAGGCACCGGCACCGCAGGGCCGCGACCGTGTCCGGCCCGTACCCCGCCGGCCCCTTGAGCGGTCCGACCTCCAGCCCCGTGCGCGTGGGCAACCGGCCCGCGCTGGTGCCCCCGACGGGGGTGATACCGGACCGCTCGAGCGGTTTCGGTACGGCGCGCTCGGCTTCGGTGAGCCCGTCGGCGGTCTGGTACGCCGTCATGAGCGCGCCCAAGGCCCGTTCGTCTTCGAACCGCCCCAGCGCTTCGAGGGCCGCGAACCGGAGCACCGGGCTCGGGTCGCTGGTGGCGGCCCGGGTGAGGATCTCCATCACCTGGTCCTGGTCGTCCTGGGTGCCGCCGGTGCGGGCCGGTTCCTTGAGCCGGTGCATCGCTTTGGCCCGCTCGTCGCCGGTGCGCTCCGGCCCGGCCCAGAGCACCATCACCGGGTCTTCGGGCACGATCACGTTGCGGACCGTCTTGTACGGGGCCTCGCGGAACCGGCGGCTGGTGACCGCATCCCACATGCTGGCGCACCCGGTCGGCAGCAGGGCCGCAGCGGCAGCGAAAGCGATCATCAGTGCCCGGTACACGTTTCCCTCGGCCCGCGGCGGGCGTGAGCAACCGAACGAACGAAATAGCGCCTGAGACGCCGGGAAATAGCGACCCGCGGGAGCAAGGTCAACCGCGGTCTGGGGCGCCTGCCCCTTGCCCCGCCCCCCGGATGCAGATACCGTGTTTGTCGTCGGTCGGGTCGGGAACGTTTAGCTCGTCGCTCTGCGACAGGCCGATGTTGCGTCGGCCGAGCTTCTGCTACCACACCCCGCGCGGGGAGCGCTGTTCCAGCACCGCTATCGGGAAGCCCTTTAAATAGCGTACCGGTAACTGGAACAACCCCGCGGACGTGGTTCACCGATACGCTATTTAAAGGGCTTCCCGGCGGTGCCGTGAGCGCTCCGCACCACAGGGAAGAAGTAAACTCCCGACCCGACCGACGCTTTCGTCATCTCGCTACCTTTTAGCCCGCCGAGGCCGATCGTGACCCTCTTGCTCGTGTTCGCGCTGCTGACCGGTGGGCTGACCGCGCTCTTCCTGGGTGTCACGATCGTGGCGCAGGGGTACTTGTACCAGGAGCCCGTGTCGCGGTTGCCGCTCCGCGCCGCCGCCGGCGGGGTGCTCCTCGGCGGGTTCATCACGCTCTGGGCCGCGATCGACAAGAACAAGCCGGGCCGGTACGACACGTTCTTCAACTTCTCCCCGTACACCACGTCCGAGTTTTCCGAGTTCGAGGCGGTGCGGTGGCCCGCGGTGGGGGGCGCGCTCAAGACCGATGCGAACGGTAAGCCGCTCGAAGAGGTGGTGAAGTTCAAGCGCAACCCGGGCGGCACGCAGTTCGTCCGCGAGGGCACCAGCGAGGTGTTCATCCTCACCGGCAGCGACAACAGCAAGTCGTTCATGACCGGCGCCATCCGGGTGAAAGGGCCGGGCGACCCCGAACCCGTGCGGTACAACGCGATCGTCGACGACGACCCGCGCAACAAGACGAAGACCTACTCCCGGGACGACGAGCGCCGGCGGTTCGTGGAAGAAAAGGGCGAGCGCTACGTGAAGATGGTCCAGATGGGCACGCTGTTCGTCCCGAGCACCGCAACGATCGTGGGCTCGCTGGCGCTGAACTTCGTGCTGCTGGTGCTGTGGCTGGTGGTGATGTGGCCGGTGCTGCGGTACTCGCTGGGGCACTCGCTCGGGTTGGCCGCGGTGGGCACGCTGGTCACCATGCTGCTTTTGATGCCGCTGCTGTTCAAGTTCAACCGCTCGGCGGCGAAACCGGCCCCGGCACCCGCGCCGGCCGTGTCCGCACTCGTTGCCCCCGGCGCTCCTAAAATGACCGCATGACCGAACTCCTGACCCGGTGCCGTGTGGTTCTGGTGCGCCCGCACTACGCGGGGAACCTCGGCGCCACCGCGCGCGTGATGCGCAACTTCGGGCTGTCCGACCTCGTTCTCGTTGCGCCCTACGCTTCCACCGGCGACCTCGACGCCCGGCGGATGGCCACGCACGGCCTCGGGGTGCTCGACGCGGCCCGCACCGTCCCCGACATCGGTGCCGCCCTCTCCGACTGCGTGTTCAGCCTCGCGACCTCGTCGCTGACCGCGGGCGTGTTCCGCTCGGGAACGATCGGCACCGCGGCCGAGAAGATGCCCGAGTTACTCGCGGCGGCCGGAACGGGACCGGTGGCGCTCGTGTTCGGCCCCGAGCCGCACGGCCTCAGTAACGAGGAGATCGGCCGCTGTCACGGGATGGTGAACATCCCGTCCGACGCAACGTCCGGCTCGCTGAACCTCGCGCAGGCGGTCGCCATTTGCTGCTACGAGTTCCGGAAAGCGTGGTCGAAGCAGGTCAACGAGGCCCGCGGCAAGCCCGAAGTGCCCGCGCGCGCGGTGGCCCCGTTCGCGGACCAGGACCGCATGTTCGAGCACCTGCGCGAGGCGCTCACGGGGGTGGGCTACCTGTTCGGCGAGAAGGGCGATTCGCTGATGCACGCCATGCGGCAACTGATCGGGCGCGCGATGCCGACCCCGCAGGAGGTGAAGATCCTGCACGGGCTCGCGCGGCAACTGCTCTGGGCCTCACGGCAGATGAAACCGAACGACGAAAGCGACAGGCCCGGCGCCGATCGGTTCGACAAGTCCGACGGGTAGCGGGCGCAGGGCTGGCGATTCCGTTTCCGGCGAGAGAATCACAGTGAATCGTTCGTACCGAACCGCCCGCGCGCTCGTTGGGGCGCGGGGGCATTCCTCACCGTGTTCACCGTTTCGTTTTTCGTGTGTGCCTTACTCGGACCACCTCGCCACCGAGGCGTGGGTGATGAAATCGTGCATCTCAAAGGGACCGAGTCAGCGGAGCACCTCGTCTTGGGGGCGGCGATAGTGCTTGGTTTGTTCGGCGGCGCGTGCGGAGCGGTCTGGGGCTACACGCAGCCGAAATGAACGCGCCAACGGCTTCAACCCGGGGGCCTGCGGTACTCGGTCCACGAGTCCGGCCACGGCAGAAGGTGGACCGGTCCGCTGATTTGCTCCGGGGGCACGTAATCCTGGTTCCGGATGTGCTCGACCAGCCGCTCGGGCAACACGACCGAGTGCCAGTACAGGTAGTGCGAGAGGCTCCTCGGCCACACCCAATAGCCATCCGACTGATAGCATATTTGCGGGAGCTTGCTTTCGCACAAGAGGCAGCGGCACGACGGCGTCGATACCCAGTTGATGGGCGCTTGCGCGATGTAGGCCATCAGCCCGCCCTTGTCATCCGGCTCCCAAAAGGGGTCGATAGCGAAATGAATGTTCGGCAGGTTCTCGGTCGTGTAGACCGTCCCTTCCCAGATCCCATACCAGTTGTGCGGCCACGTCAGCCGATCGAATTCGCCCACGGTTGCGCCCGTTCGGGGTCCGGTGCTTCGTTTTGAAGTGTACCCGATCACCCGGCCCTACGGAACGGCTTCATTCGCTCCGCCCAGGCACTCCCACGCGAGCCAGCCCTTCGCGGCTTTCAGCCGCACGCGGGCCGTGTGCCACGCCATCACCTCGGCGACCACCTCCCCGCGCGCCTTGAGCCATTCGAGGGTCAGTTGCGCTTCGAGCATCTCCGCCCCGGGCTGGTTCGCCTCGCGCTTCTTGATCGCGTCCGCGCGCTGAGCGGTGAAGCCGTCGAACCGGTCGCGGGCGAGCTGCACCCGGCGAGTCTGCGCCGTGAGCGACACCACCGCGGCGCGCGTCTCGTCCGCAACCGCCCGCTCCCGGGTCGCGATCAGGTCGGCGAGTTGCTTCTTCCGCACGTCGAGTTCCGCCAGCGCTTCCGCGCTCGGCCCGCGGGTGCGGTGCAGGAGCCGACCCAGCCCGCGGGCCGGAATGGGGGCCGCGCCCAAGAGCGGATTCGTTCCGCGCAACTGCTCGCGCGCCAGTGGCAACGTGTCCGCCGAGAGCCCCGCGTGCAGCGCACGCAACCCGCGCAGCTCGGGGCGGTCGGCGAGCGCGGCGGCTACTTCACGTTCGGCGTCGGGCACCGTGGTATCGATTCCGAAGTCGCCGCTCGGCCACAGGTGCTCACCGGAAGGGGGCAACCCGAGTCGGCGCTTCAGGTCGATGTTGAGGAGCGCGGCCCCGGCTTCGGCCTGTTCGAGCTGGGCGAGCATTTGCACCCGCCGGCGCTCCAAATCGGCGGGGTCGAGCGGGAACCGCACGTTCGCGACCTTGGCCCCTTTGGCCTTGTTCAGCAAATCATCAAGTGGCGGAAATGCGTCGCGCAGCGCGTCCGTCTGGGACTCCGTTGCGGCGAGCTGAAAGAAGCGCTCGAGCCCGTCGGCCGCGGATCGGTTTCGCAACTCCAGGGCCGCGCAGAACCGCAACACCTGTTTGAGCTTGTCGGTGGGGGGATCGCACGCGGTCGGCGCGCGGCCCTCTTCGTCGAGCGCGTTCGCCGTCGGGGTGTGTTGCGCGGCGAGCGACTGGCACACGGGCTCCGTGAGCTTCCGGTACTCGGTCCCCGCGCTCGCACTGATTTGCTTGGGGGGCGTTTTCGCGAGCCGGTCCACCCCGGCTTCGATTTTTGCCGGCTTCACGAGAGGGAGTTCGGGAGTGCCCGGCGCAACGGTGGGGCGAACCGCTCGCGGCTGCGGGACCGGCGCGGGGGTGCGGCACCCGGCGGCAAGGCCGAGCGCGACCGCCCACGCTCCGAACGCAACGCGCATACCACCTCCGAACCCGAACTCACCCTCAATCATCGGGCGAAAGGGTGGCGCCGTTTGAGCCGATTCACCCGAACGCGCCGCTTGCGCCGATCGTAAAACAGGGCCGCCGGGGGTTGGGTAATCTGGGAGCTCCCGAGGAACAGTAACAGGTCGCTCTTGACGTTCTAGACCGCCTGGTCTACGATCAAATTAAACCATTAGACCGAGTGGTCTACAGCGTGCGTGAGTTGACGGAACTTTCGCTCTCGATATTACTTGGGGCGGCGACCTTTTCCGATGAATGACACCACGCAAGAAGCGAATGCTTGTGAAGGTCCGCACAAGCACGGGATTCCGGGCCTGAGCGACCCGGTTGATGGGCTCTCGGAAATCGCGCTGATCCGGCGGGAGCAGATCCTCGACGCCGCGGAAGCGATCATTGCGGGGTTCGGGATCCAGCAACTGTCGCTCGGGCGGATCGAAGAGCGCGCCGGGATGAGCCGCGGGCAACTGACGTACTACTTCCCGACGAAGGAATCGATCCTGCTCGCGGTCCACGACCGGATGCTGCGGCGCATGATCCGCGAGCTGATGGCCGACAGCGGCCCGAAGCCCATGACCGGGCGCGCCCGGGAGTGCCTACAACATGGGCTGAGCAGGCACCTCGATCCGGCGTGGCCGACGCCCGCCGCGCGGAACCTGCTCAGCCTGTTGTTCACGTTCCTGGCCCAGATGGGGCACCGCGAGGAGTACCGCAAGCGGCTGGCGCAGTGGTACTCCGAGTGGCGCACGTTCATCGCGGCCGATGTGGCCGGGAGCGTGCCCGAGCCGCGGTTCGCGTCGCCGCGGGTGACGGCGGCGCTGATCCAGGCTCTGTTCCACGGGCTGGACGTGCAGCTCATGATGGACCCGGATGCGTTCGACCGCGCGGAAATGCTCGGCGCGGTTGTGAAGCTCCTCTCCCCGCTGTTCGCCCCGGCGGGCGACGTACCCAATCCCGGCCCGACCGGGTGTGAGGACTGACACATGGGACTTTCGACCGAGTCCGAGGTGGGCGCGCCCCCGAACCGCGACCTCGTCAACCGGGTCCAGCAGCTCCGGCTCGATAACCAGATCGGGGCCGGGGGCGGCGCGGGCGCCCGTCGGGGCGGCTCGTGGCTCCCGTGGGTGTTGTGCGGGCTGCTCTCGGTCGCGTGGGCCGGGGTCGGCGTGCGCGCGTACAAGAGCGCCGGCTCCAGGTCCGACGCCCCCGGCGCCCCCACGGGCGCGCCGAGCGGGAGCGCCCCGGGCACCCCGCCGAGCGGCGCCGGGGCGCCCGTCGAGCCCGGCGCGCTGGTCACGCAGTTGAAGGGCAACGTGATCCCGTCGCTCCAGATCACGGTGAGCCCGCGGGACGTGGCCGCGGAAATCACGGACGTCTATTTCACCGAAGGCAAGCGGGTGAAGAAGGGCGACAAGCTCGCGACCCTCTTGAACCTCCAGTACGCGAACCGGCTGAACACGGAGACGGCGGCGGTGGCCGCGGCCGAGGCCCAGGTGAAGCGCGCCGAGGCCGGGCGCGCGGGCGCCGCGGCGAAGGTCGCGAAGGTGAAGTCGGCGCTGGCGGCGGCCGAGGCCCGGTTGACCCGCGCGCTCGCGATCCAGGACCGCGCCACCAAGGACTTCGAGCAGGCGAAGCAGCAGCGCGCCGGGGCCTCGATCTCCACGCAGGACTACCAGCGGTTCGACGCGGACAAGAAGGCCGCGGACGCCGACCGCATCGCCGCGGAGGCCGACATCGAGGCGGCGAAGCGCGAGATCGACGCCGCGGACGCGGACGTGAAGACCGCGGTGGCGAACGTCCGGGCCGCCGAGGCGGACCTGAGCGCCGCGAAGGCCCGCCGGGACGAGGCCCAGCGGCTCGTCGAGAACTGCGTGGTCACCGCCCCCATCGACGGCACCATCCTGACCAAGTCCGCGGACAAGGGGGCGCTGGTCAGCCCGAACTCGTTCAACGTGGCCGCCGGCATCTGCCTGATCGCGGACCTCGCGAAGCTGGAGGTGGAGATCGACGTGCCCGAGCGCCAGGTGATCAAGATCAAACCGGGCCAGCAGTGCAAGCTCCAGGCCGACGCCGACCCGACCCGCGAGTACCGCGGCGTCGTGGACCGGGTCATGCCGATCGCGGACGACACCAAGAACGTGGTTAAGGTGCGCATCCGCGTGTACCTGGCGAAAGACGAACTGGAAAACGATCGGGACGCGTTTCTGAAACCCAAGATGAGCGTGACCGCGACCGTGTACGAGCGCCGGTTCGAGCCGTCGTCGGCGTCGGACCTGCTCTGGGGCGACGAGGCCGATCGCGGCACGTCGTGGGCAAAACCGTGGGCCACGAAGAAGTGACGGGCGGGCGCCGCCCTCAAAGGACCGCGCACCGCAAACCGCGACCGAGGAACCGATGACCCTGTCCCGTGCCATCGTGCGGGTCCGCGACCTGCACAAGTCGTTCACCCGCGGCACCGAAGCGATTCACGTGCTCCGCGACCTCACGCTCGACGTGGGCGAGGCCGAGTTCCTCGCCCTCATGGGGCCGTCCGGGAGCGGCAAAACCACGCTCCTGAACCTCATCGCGGGGCTGGACACGCCCACCGGCGGGAGCATCACCGTTGGCGAGAACGTGATTTCCGAGATGTCGGAGAGCGAACTCGCGCGCTGGCGCACCAGGCACGTCGGGTTCGTGTTCCAGTTCTATTACCTGCTCCCGGTGCTCACCGCCTACGAGAACGTGGAGCTGCCGCTCCTGCTCCTCGACCTCACCAAACAGCAGCGGCGCAAACAGGTCGAAACCGCCCTCGACCTCGTCGGGCTGTCGAACCGCATGGACCACCGCCCGGGGCAACTCTCCGGCGGGCAGCAGCAGCGCGTCGGCATCGCCCGCGCGATGGTCACCGACCCGACGCTCATCGTGGCCGACGAGCCCACCGGCGACCTCGACACCAAGAGCGCCGACGAGATCCTCCAGCTCATGGAGATCCTGCGCTCGCAGTTGGGGAAGACGATCATCATGGTGACCCACGACCCGAA
>DASWYH010000288.1:0-4849 GCA_036405095.1 Gemmata sp.
CCCGAGACCAAGACCAAGACCAAGGCACCAAGACAGCCGCGGACGAGCACAGAAAACACGGATGCGAACCAGGAAGAGATTGGATCCGGGCGGTCTTGCTGGTCCGAATCCGCTTTCGCTGTCCGTCGGTGCTGACTTCCTCTCTTCGGGTCTACTTTTGTGTCCTGTGTGCTTTTTTGTGGCGAATCTTCTTCACTCCGCGGACGGCAGCGCGGCCCGCAGTTCCGCTGCGGCGCTCTCGGGGGCGATGGTGGTGATGTGGCAGCCGAAGCCCCATTCCAGCCCGGCCGGGCGGGCGGTGCGCGGCAGCACTTCGAGGTGCCAGTGATAGTGCGCCGGCGCGCCCGCGTGCAACGGGGCCGTGTGCAAAAACCAGTTGTACGCGGGCGTGTTCTGGGTCGCATCAAGGGCCACGAGCGCGCGCTTCAGGAGCGCCGCGAGTTCGCGCGCGTTCGCATCGGTGAGGGCTTCGTACCGCGGCTGGTGCGCGACCGGGAGCACCCACATTTCGTAAGCGAAGCGCGGGGCAAACGCGGTCACGATCACGAAGTGCTCCGACCGCGCGACGACGCGCGCGCCGTCGGCGAGGTCGCCCACCACGAGGTCGCAGAACACGCACCGCCCGGTGCGCGCGAAGTGCTCTTCGGCGCCCCGCAGTTCCGTTTGCAGCAGTTCGGGCACCACCGGCGCGGCGACGATCTGCGAGTGCGAGTGCCCGAGCGAGGCCCCGGCTTCTGCCCCGACGTTTTTGAACACCGCGACGTGCGCCAGCGCCGGGTCCCCGGCCAGGGCCGTGAGCCGCGCCCGGTACGCCTTAAAAACTTCGCCGAACTGTACGTCGGTGAGTTTGGTCGGGTCATCGAAGTGCTCGGCGCAGTCGATCAGCACTTCCGCGGTTCCGATCGCGGGCGCGGAGGCGAAAAGCCCGCCCCCCCCACTCGCGGGAGGGGCGGAGAGCGAACCGCTCTCCGCCGGCGGGCCCGGGCGCACGGCCGGGTACATGTTCGGCACCACGCGCAGGCGCCACCCGGGAGCATCGGGGGGCGTGCCCGGGTCGCGCACCGCGTACACCTCGTTCGGCGTATCGGCCTCTTGTCCGGGGCAGAACGGGCACGGGTGCCGCTCGCCGTTGGTGCGGTGGGTGGGCGCGTGCCCGGGCAAGTTGATCGGCCGACGGGCGCGTTCGGGGGCGATAATGACCCAGCGCCCGGTGACCGGATCACAGCGCAGTTCGGGAGCGTCGTTCATACCGTTAGCGTAGAGCGCGACCGCGCCCCGTTATTTGAACCGTCAGTGGTCGCAGTCGGCCCCGCCGGCCGCGGGCGGAACCGTCGGGCGATTGAACGGCGACGCCATTCCCCCCGGAACCGCTCCTCCCGCCGGTTGCACGTTCGGGGCCGCTCCCGTCGGAAGGTACTGCGTCCGCACCGCCCCGAGCCCCGACGGGTCCGCCTCGGGACCGGCTTTCCGGCGGTAGGTGATCTGGTACTGCGTCTGTTCCGGCAGCGCGGTGGCGTGGGTCGACGCATTTCGGTAGGCGGGCGCGCCGGGGTTCCGCGGGTTCAGGGTTTCGTTCGTGTCCGGCAACGAACTGCGCGACTGCCGGCCGGTCTTCACGGTCCGCTCGTCCACGATCTCGTAGTTCGGGCCGACGTGTTCCTCAATCGCCTTGAGAGCCACGCGCCGGTTGTAGTTCGGCCACTGGTTCGAGTCGTCGGGCACCGCAACGATGCCCGAATCGGCTTTCCTCTCGACGAACTTGGCAGACGAGGCGCACCCGCCCGCCGCCGACAGCGCCGCGACCAGCGCGAGCACACCGAACCGCTTCATGTGAACGCCCCCAACAGCTCGGCGGCTTCCCCCGAAGCCACCGGACCGCGGGTCATAGCAAATGTGTGGAACGTGTCGAGATGAGTTTCATGAACTCGTGTGGTCGGTTCGCGGCCCGTTCCGTATCCTGAAAATCTTCAGCACGTGCGCTGGACTTAGTAATCCGCAGGGTGAGTGCGATGTACGCGATTTTTGAAGACGGCTCGCGGCAGTACCGCGTCGAGCCGGGTTCGCTGGTCAAAATCGATTTCCGCGAAGCCGAACTCGGCCAGCGGCTGGAACTCTCGAAAGTGCTGCTCCTGTCGAGCGGGGCCGATACGCTGATCGGCCGCCCGCTGGTCGAAGGCGCTCGCGTTCTGGCCGAAGTGATCGAGTTCCCCCGGGTCAAGACGATGACCCAGCGGCTGCGCCGCCGGAAAGCGTCGCGCCGGCTGAAGGGCCACACGCAACCGCACGTCCGGGTGAAGGTCACCCACATCCTGAAGGCCGGCGAAGAAACGCCGCCGCAGGAACCGAAGTTCGTGAAGCCCGCGGAAACCCCGGCCCCGGCGCCGGCTACCGTCTGAGTTGAGCCCGAAGCAGATGCCTCGTTCGCACGCACGCCGCGGTCACGTTCCCATTGCGTGACGGCGGCGAGTTCGTTTACAGTGCCCCCTCTTTGGTCCGCAGCCAACGGAGGGCGTGTTATGCGGCGGCTCCTGTTCGCGTCCGGGGTTCTGGTTCTGGCGGTCGTGGTGGTGGTCTCGGCGCAGCAGCCCCCGGCCACCCCGCCCCGCTCACCCCAGGTCGCGGCACCGGTACTTCCTCCTGTTGCTCCGGGCGAACCGGTGCCGCCCGCGCCGCCGAAACCGCTCCCGTTCGGGGGGCCACCCGAGGCCCCGACCGCGCCCCCCACGGCCCCGCTCGAAACGCCGCTCTCCAGGTTCATCCCGCTGAACGCGTTCCCGCAGAACACCCAGGACTCGGTCCGCGGCACCCTCCTGGCGGCCGTCTGGCTCGCCAAAATGAACGAGGGCAACGGGCTGTTCCTACACGGCTATTTGCCCGCGCTGCGGCAGCCCATGCCGGGCGACCACGACTTGCGCCAGGCCCAGGCGGCGCTCGCACTCGCGCAGGCCGCGAAGTTCAACGGCGACAAGCAGCACGCGGCCGTCGCGAGCCAGGCGGTTCTACGGTTGCTCGCGTTCACCAAGCCGGACCCGGCCGACCCGCGCTGCCGCGTCCCGGTTCAGTTGTCGTTCGTATGCAACCGGGTCGGGTTCGCTGCGCTCACCGCGCTGGCGATTTACGAACTGCCGAACCCGAGCGAACCGCTCCTCGACGCGGCCGAACAGCTCTGCACGTTCCTCCGCACGCGCACCCGTGTGGACGGCTCGGTGCAGTACACCGACGGCACCGACGACCCGCTCAAGATCGACCCGGCGGGCGTGAACGAGTACCCGGGCCTGGCGCTCCAGGCGCTGGCCACCAGCAACCGCGTGCGCCCCGCCGAGTGGAAAAAGGACGCGGTCAAGAAGGGAGTCGCGTATTACCACGCCGCGTTCCGGGCGAAACCGCACCCCGCCCTCGCCGCAACGGTCACCCCGGCAGCCGCCGACCTCTACCTGGAAACGAAACTGAACGAGGCCGCGACCGCCGCGTTCGAGATGAGCGACTGGGTCTGTGCCCTGCAAATCACCGCCGGCGACAACCGGACCCCGCAATGGGCCGGCGGGTTCCGCGCGGTCGCCGACGGGCGTGCCTCTGATGCGCCCCCGACCGCGGCCGACACCGGCCGGTACGTGCAGAGCCTGGCGTGCGCGTACCAGCTCACGCGCGCCCTCGGCGATCTGCCGCACGAGGCCAAGTACCGGGCCGCGCTCGGCAGCGCGGTCACGTTCCTGTGCGGGCTTCAGTTCGTAGAAACCAACACCCGGCACTTCGAGAACAGCTTCCGCGCGAAGATGCTGATCGGCGCGTTCCACCTCTCCCCGACCGACGGGAACCTGCGCATCGACGCCACCGGCGCGGCGGTCTCCGGGCTGCTCCGGTTTCTCGCGTCCGGGGCACAAACGAGCGGCTGACGAACCGCGAACCGAGGGCCGAACGCCACATGCGGCGGCTGGGCACGAACGGACCGGCGCACGATTCGGGGCGCCCAGAAGTTCCGGCTCGCGACCCTGCTCACCACCTTCTCTCCGTTCATACAATTTCCGTTCCCGACCGCGGCGCTCAGCTCGGTCGGTTCACCGCGGATTGCGAACCGATGAGCGAGCGAGTCACGATCCGGCCGAAGTGCCGGTCTTTAATGGGCGTCCGCGTGGTCGGCACGGGAAAATACGTGCCCGACATGGTGGTGAGTAACGACCACCTACACGCCAAGCTCGGGTTCGATTCGGACTGGATCGTGAAGCGCACCGGGATTCTGGAGCGCCGGCACGCGGCCCCGAATCAGGCCACGTCCGACCTCTGCGTGGAGGCCGCGACCGACCTGTTCGCGAAAACCGGACGGGGCGCCGCCGACTGCGACCTCCTCGTTCTGGGCACCTTCACCCCGGACATGTCGTTCCCCTCGACCGCGTGTCTCGTGCAGGACCGCATCGGCCTGATCGGCCCGGCGATCGAGGTCGAAGCCGCCTGCGCGGGGTTCATGTACGCGCTGCTCACCGCCAGCGCCTACGTGAAGGCCGGCGTTTCGGACCGCGCGCTGGTGATCGGCGGGGACACGAACAGCCGGGTGCTGAACCCGACCGACATCAAGACGTACCCGCTGTTCGGCGACGGCGCCGGCGCGGTGTTCGTCGAGCCCGGGCGCCCGGACCAGGGGGTGCTGGCGTACAGCATGGGGTCGGAGGGCTCGGGCGGGCCGCTGCTCCAGCGGGTCGCGTGCGGGAGCCGCACCCCGGTGACGCCAGAGCTGCTCGCGGAAGGCAAGCACTTCATGTACATGGACGGCTACGCGGTGTTCAAGTGGGCCGTCAACATCCTGTGCGACACGATCCGCGAGGTGCTCACCGCCGCGAACCTGACGGTCGAAGAC
>DASWYH010000289.1:0-1902 GCA_036405095.1 Gemmata sp.
GCCCTCGGTGATGGCGACGATCAACGAGATACCGGCATCCGCGGCTTCGATGATGGCCGCCGCCGCGCCCACCGGGGGGACGAAGATCATGCTCGCGGTGGCGCCGGTCGCTTTGACCGCATCGGCCACCGTGTTAAACACCGGCAGTTCTTTGCCGGACTTGTCGCCCTTCCAGGTGGTGCCACCGGCGCCGGGCTTCGTACCGCCGACGAACTGGGTACCGTACAGCAGGCACTGGTCGGTGTGGAACGCCCCATGCTTACCTGTGATGCCCTGGCAGATCACACGGGTGGACTTGTCAACGAGGATGCTCATGGGGCCTTCTCGGATTTCTGTTGCGTGCGGATCAGGTGCGCCAAGTAGGAGGCGAGCCGGTTATTCGATTGATACAAGTGGCTGCGGTGACCGGCGAGCGCCAGGTACCCGCCGAGGACGATCAGCAGCGCCGGACCGAGCCACGCCCCCACCGGGGCCGCGGGTTCGGGTCGGGTCGCAAGTTTCATCCCGATGAGCAGCCCCGCTGCGACCGCGACCAGCCCCAGAACGATTTCGGCCTTCGCCCAGAGCGGGTTGAGCCGCTTCAGGTTCAGGTCGCGGTGGAGCCGATCGAACTGTTCGTCGGGTGTCACGGGGCGTTCCTCGATCGCGCCTCGGGGCAAGAAAGCAGTCGGGCGGGCTCGGGTCACACGCGCCGTATCTGGCACCCGGGCCCGCACGCCAGCGCGGGAACGGGCACGCTCACTGCGGGTGTGAAGCGCTGGCGCTTCGGCTCAACCTTTCTCCGTCACCTCGCTCACCAGCCACTCGCCGGGGGTGCTGCCCTTCGCGAGCTTGACCGTGATGACCTGCTTGCCCGCGGGCTTGGTGAGCTCCACCGTGTAGGTCGCGTCGCCGGCCCTCGAGACGCTGAACGCGCTGGCACCGCCGCCGTACTCGCTCGCCTTGCGCGTCAGCTTCCCGGAGTTGTAATCGTATCCAGCGAGCGTGTCGCCCTCGAACGGCGGCGCCCACGCGGCTCGCAGCGCCGGCACCAGTCCGCGGGCCAGAATCGGCGCGCGGAGCTTCGGGTCCATCCCGGTCCCGTCGGCCAGCAGTTCGGCGAACGCCGACGCCGCGAACTCCTGGAACGCCTCGTCCGCGGTGGGCGCGGTGATGATCTCCTTCGGGTTCACCGCCGACGACAGCGACAGCCAATCGACCTTCCACGCGCCCCCGACCTTCACCAGCCGCAGCGAGTACCCGCCGGGCGTCTGGAGCGAGCCGCGGATGTACACCGCGTCGCCCGCCTGCTTGCGGTCCAGGGACGGGGTAAACGCCCGCCCCTCGCCGACCGCCCGCAGCCACCGCTCGGCGGCCGACCGGCTGAGTTTCGCGGCGACATCGTCGGGCAGCTCCCACGGTTTGCCCACCGCGTCGAGCAGCGCCGGCGAGAGCACATCCGCTTTCGCGCGGCCCTGGCCCAGGTCCATGAGGAACGCGGTCGCCGCGGCCTCGGCATCCTTCTCGACCGGCCCGAGGGTGGTCTTGGGCTCGACCGGGGACCCGCCCGTCTTGTCGTCTTTCTTGGCGCCCGTCTTGTCGTCCGGCTTGGGGGTGGCCTTCGGCTCTTCTTTCTTGTCGCCGGGCTTGCTCGGGGCCGAACTCCCGCACCCGGGCAGCGCGGCGAACCCGATCACGGCCACCAGAAGCACGACCGCGGCGCGGCGGACCATCACGGAAACAGCCATCTCGGTTCCTCGTCCAGAGAAGTTTGTCGCGGTCACTTGCTGAGTTCGACGACCAGTTTCGCGGCGCCGGTGAGGTCCGCGGCCGTTTTCAGGGTCGGCAACTCGGCGGCAGCTGCGGTCAGGATGGCGCGCGCCTTCTCCACCTCGTTGCCTTCGAGCCGCACCACCACGGGGA
>DASWYH010000290.1:0-3359 GCA_036405095.1 Gemmata sp.
TCTTGGTTTTCTTTTGTGCCCTTTGTGCCTCTTTGTGGCAGTCGCCTTCTGCGTCCTTGTAACCATCGCCTGCGGCCCCTTTGTGGCCGGCGCCTGCGGCTCTTTTTTCTGGTGCGCCATGCCCGACCTCACGAAGCCGTCGCAAGTCTGGAACCTCACCTGGGACGCCGACTGGGTCACCGCGGTGACCTTCCTGGGGGCGTCGCGCCGGGTCGCGGCCGGGAACAACTTGGGGCAGATCCTCGTGTGGGAACTCCCGGAGAAGCCCGGGGGGGACGCTCCGAAGCCGGTGGTGCGGCTCGACGGGCACACCAACGTCATCTCGCACCTCGCGAGCACGCCCGACGGCAAGGCGCTCGTCTCGTCCAGCTACGACCACACGGTTCGCGTTTGGGACATCCCGGCGACGTTCCCCGACGCGACCGAGCCGCTCACGCTGAACGCGCGCGCCATCGAGGACGCCACCCGGCGCAAGTCCAACGGCGCGAAGGTGCCGCCGGCGCTCGGGGCGAAGGTGTGCGTGCTGAAGTCGGCGCGCACGCGGACCGAACACAAGGAATGGGTGTGCGGGCTGGACCTGACCCCCGACGGAAAGGCGCTCATCACGGGCGACGACGGCGGGCACGTCATCGTGTGGGACGGGCCGGCGCGGTCCGTCCAGAAGCGCTGGCAGCTCGCCAAGGGGTGGGCCTACGCGGTCGCGCTGTCGCCCGACCACCAGCAGGCGTGCGTCACGGAGCGCCTCCCGCTGGTGTTCGACTCGGGCCGGCACGCCGCGGTGAAGCTCTGGTCCGCGGCCGCCGGCGCGGTGGCCAAAGACCTGTCCGCGGAGAAGGAGTTCAAGGGGCACCACCTGGGCGCGGCGCGCTTCTCGCCCGACGGCAAGTGGCTCGCGGTGCTGCGCGGCGGCGAGGCCAACGGCCCCAGCGGGAAGCCCGTCCTCGTGGACGCCGCAACCGGCAAGGTGGTGAAGGAACTCGGGCCGGGGCACCTCGACGGTGGCACCGGCCTCGCGTGGCACCCCGGCGGCAAGCACCTCGCCTCCAGTGGCCGCGACACGACCGTTCGCGTGTGGGACGTGGCGGCGGGGAAGCTCGTGTCCGAGGTCGGAAAGGGCCGCGGCGGGCAGTTCAAGGACTGGATTTGCGCCGTCGCGTGGGCGGCCGACGGGACCGCGCTCGCCGCCGCGGACATGGCCGGCGCCGTACAGATTTGGACGTTCCCGGCGTAAACGGGTGCGCTACGCGGCGCGGGCGGCGGGTTCCGCGTTCGCGGTCTGCACCGGGCCGGCGGGCGCGCGGCCTGCCGTTCCCCGCACCACGGCCCATGTGAGCAGCGACCCGCCGAACGCCCACCAGTAGAGCGGCACCACGCGCATCCACCACGGGCCGACCCGCCACGCGCTCGCCGCGAGCACGGCCCCCCAGAGCGCGAGCGCGGCGAAGTCGCGCCGGTACGCGGGGCGCTCCTTGAGCACCACCGCGAGCAGCCAGAACCCGGGCACGAGGAACGGCACGAACCACCGGACCGAGACGCACGCGCCGCCGTGGTTCTTCGACAGCGCGCCGTACATCAGCCAGCCCGCCACGCACCACGCGCCCAGCGCGAACAGTTCCACGCGGTAGCACGCGCCGCGCTCCAAAGGGGGCGCGCCGGCCGGGCGCGGTTCCGGGGGCCGCCCCTTCCACAGCACCAGCGCGCCCGCGGTGACCGCGAGCATCAGCGGCGGGTTGTGCGTCAGGAAGCCCTTCTTACCGAACAGCAAATCGAGCGCGTAAAGGAACTGCGCGAAGTATCGCGTGCGGACCATACCGGTCATGGTGGTCGCGAACGGGCTGCCCGGCCACGCGAGGTACTCGGGGTGCATGTTCAGCGGCTTGAGCCAGTCGCCCCCGATGGCGAAGTTGATGGCGTGCCCGGCGACGACGCACGGCGCCGCCCCCAGCGCGCACAGCGCCACCGGTAGCACCCGGCGGGTGCGCGCCGCGACCGCCGCCAGCACCGCGGCGACGAGGGGCGGCCCGAGGCCGAAGTCGAGGTTGTACGCGAACCCGGCGACGAGCCCCGCGCCCAGGACCGACAGCCACGCGGGGCGCCCGTCACGGGTCCGGTCGGCGGCCCGGCACAGGAGCGCCCCGACCGCCGCGACCGCGCCCAACTGGGCGATGTGGTTGTTGGCGCTCCGCGTGTACGCCGGCAGCACGGTGCAGAGCGCGAACGCCGCGAGCCACGCGAGCCGCCACGCGGGCGGGAGCCCGACCCGCGTTCCGATGCCCCACATGCACCCGACCGCCACCGCGTACCCGGTGCCGCTGAGCAGCACGCACACCACCCACGCGAACACGTCCGGGCGCGCGCCGGGCGCGGGCAGGCCGAGGCCCATCAGCCCGCGGTACGCGCCCGCGAGCGGTACGCTCACCAGCGGCGGCTTGTCCGAGTAGTACCGGCCGTTGATGAGGAGCTTGTCGAGCGTCCCGTTCCGGAGAAGTGCGTTGGCGGGATCGTAGGGCGGCGCCCCGCGCTCGTTGAGGTCCGCGGGCGGGTGCAGGAACACGCTGTCGTCAATGCAGAAGGTGCCCCGCTCGACCAGCGATTCGACCGACGCGAGCCGGCTCCCGTCGTTCCACGCGGACGCGAACGGTTGCGCCCCGACTGCCGCCAGCGCGAGCGCCACCGCGCCGAGGAGCCAGGGCACGCATCTGTGATCTGCCGACACCGCTCTCATCTCGCGCCCCTGGACCCGGGTGACGCGAGAACATAGCGGAGCCCGTGGGGGAACGCAACCGCGACCCCCTCCGCGTTCACCGCTTCACCCGGGGCCGTTCAGTTCTCGGCCCGGCCTTGCGCGGCGCGCCCGCGCCACACCCACCGGGCCACGAGCGCCCCGCGCACCGCGGCCCACATGAGCACCGCCCGGCCCACCGTCTCGCCCTGCCCCCCGACCGGGCCGGACATCCACGGCCCCAGTTGCCACATCTGATACCCGAGGACCAAACCCCAGCCGGTGAGGACGAGGAAATCAGCCCGGAACGACGGGCACTCGCTCAGCAGGCGGGCGAGCAGCCAGAACCCCGGCACCAGGAGCGGGACGAACCACCGCACCGACATGCACCCGCCGCCGTAGTTGTCCGACAGGAGCGAGTAAACGCCCCACACGCACACGCACCAGCCCGCGAGGGCCGCGAGCTCGATCCGGTCCGGGCCGGGCTTCCGAAGAACCCACCACCCGCACGCGACCGCCAGCAGGAGCGGCAGGTTGCTGAACAGGAACCCGTCCAGGTTGAACAGCAGCTCCCCGGCGTACCACGCGAGGCCCGCGACCGAGTGCCTCGCGACCCCGGTCATGTTCGCCCGGCTGA
>DASWYH010000291.1:0-2738 GCA_036405095.1 Gemmata sp.
TGTTGGGGGTGGGCCTGCTCCAGAAAGCGGCCCCCCTGAACGTGCCCCCCGCGGACGCGGCGAAGTGGCGCGAGGAGGCGGTGGGCACGTTCAAGCAGATCGTGGCCGACTGCGACAAGGCCGAGCAGCGGAGCGGGAAGCTCACCGACCGCGAGGCGTGGTTGCGGCTGCAAGCCGCGCTGCGGGTGCTGCAAACGTACCAGCAGATGAAGAAGCCGCAGGAGCTGCTCTACGCCGCGGCCCCGCTGCTCGACCGGTACAAGGGCACGGTCGAAGAGCTGATCGTGTTGAGCCTGGTGTACCACGCGTTCAAGCAGGCGAACGACCCCAAAGAGGCGCTGAAAACCCGCGACCGCATGAAGGACGTGTTCGACAAGCTGCCGCCGTCCATGTTCTCGCAACCGACCGGCGAGTACAGCCGCGATTACTGGCTCAAGGTGTGGTTCGTGCCGGAACCGAAGTAGTGCGGAACGCACCCGCACTACTTCGCCAAGCACAGCGCGAGCGCCGCCCCGAGTGACACCAGCCCGAACAACACACCGGCGATCATACCCGTCACGGCCAGGCGCGCCGTGCGCTGGGCCCGGGCGAGCGCTTCGGCGGCGGCGACCGCTTCGCGGATCGGCCCGACGTCCAGGCCGCCGGTGCTCTCCTGGACCGCCGCCACCGCGAGCGGCGGGAGCTTGCCCGACGACTGGCCGTGCCGGTCGGGGGTGTTGACGAACGGCAGGAGCACCTGAACGACCTCGCCCGCGGTCTGGTAGCGGTCCCCGGGGTCTTTCGCGAGCATCACTTCGACCGCATCGGACAGCGCTTCGGGGATGTCGTCGCGCAGCTTGCGGGGCGGCTTCGCCGGGGTGAGCTGGTGCGCGATCATCTTCGCCGCGGTCGTCCCGATGAACGGGGGCTGCCCCGTCAGCAGGTGGTAGAGCGTCGCACCGAGGTTGTAAATGTCGGCCCGGTGGTCGGCGGCGGCGCAGTCGCGGAGCTGCTCCGGCGCCACGTAATCGGTGGTGCCCATCGCCCCGTCGCGGCGCGCCAGTTTCGTGCCCGAGTCCTCAAAGAAATCGGCCAGCCCCAGATCGAGCACCTTCACGATGCCGTCGCGCCCGACGAGCAGGTTCGCGGGCTTGATGTCGCGGTGCGCGACGCCCTTATCGTGCGCGTGCTGGAGCCCGGCGGCGGCCTGGACCGCGTAGCTGACCGCTTCGCCGACGGGCAACCGGCCCCGCGCCGAGAGGGTGCGGTCGAGGGTCTCGCCGTCGATGTATTCGAGCACGAGGAAGTGGGTGCCCTTGTCGAAGGCCACGTCGTAGGCGTGAACGATGTTCGGGTGGTCGAGGGTCGCGGCGGCGCGGGCCTCGCGGTAGAACCGCTCGACGTTCGCGGGGTCGAGCGCCTGGCGCCCCGGGAGCACCTTGAGGGCGACCCGGCGGCGCAGGGTCGCGTGCTCGGCGAGGAACACGGTCCCCATGCCCCCGGCGCCGATCTGGTTGAGGATGCGGTACGGCCCGAGCTTGAAGCCCTTGTGCTTCCCTTGCAGGATGAGCTTCGCCTGAAAGGGTGTGAGAATGCCGGCCTGGATCAGCCGCGTGGCGGTGTCCGAGGCGGTCGGGGGAACCGGCCCGGAGTGGGTGAGGAACCCGCTGAGCGCGTCGTCGTCGGTGATCTCGGCCCGGCGCACGAGTTCGAGAACGGCGTCACCGGTGCGAGGTGGTTCGGGCATTCAGGAGCACCTTGAGAACGTTCCCCTCGCGGTGAACGTAATGGCCCTCGTGTCCGGGGAGATGGCGAGACCGGAACACGGGGCGACCCGCGGAAATTCTAATTGTGTATCGGGCGGGCGGAAAGTGAAGCCCGCAACAAAAGTCAGCATCCCAGAACCGCGGACCGAAGTCAAACGTTTGCCGCGCGAACTGCGCACCCGTGGGCGCCCTAACCGGTCAACTCGACAGCCCCGCGCTCGGGGTGTACAGTGAATGCCGTTCCGCTCCGCATTCTTTCAGAACGCACCAATATGGCTCGGCAGAAGGGCACCCCCGCGAAGCCGCCGGCCAGCGGCACCGCTCCGTCCGCTCCCGAACCGGAGCCCCGGGCGGCGTACTTCCTGTCGCTGACCGTGGAGAACGTGCGCTGCTTCGGCCCGAAACAGACGCTCGACCTGTCGGACGGGAACGGCAAGCCGGCCCCGTGGACGATCATCCTCGGGGTGAACGGCACCGGGAAAACCACGCTGTTGCAATCGCTCGCGGGATTTGAAATTTTATCTGGATCGCCCACTTGGGCCGGAGAGTTTACTCGTTCGTTTTTATCTGTGGCGAAATCCCATGCGCCCCAATCTCGCTTTCTTCATTGGCTCCTCGAATCCCACGCAGGTGAATCGACCCTTCATTCTTTCCTGCGCTCACAGGAGAAGGCGGCAGCGTGGGAGATTCAATACACCGGCTCCGAAATAAACACCAGCAAAAACAATTTAACAAGTAAAATATTAGTTAATTCTGGCGACGAAGGTATAGTTCAGAGCCATTCTGGTTTAACACCTCGGTGTTATGCTTACGGCGCTGGCCGGCGCGTTGGATCTACCGTGTTTCGTGAATCCGAACCCGACGATCCGACAGCAACACTATTCTCCGACCGCGCCGAACTCCGCAGCGCAGGGGAGTGGTTGCTCCAGCTCGATTACGCTGCCGCGAAAGCCCCAAAAGACAAAGACGCTCAGTACCGGCTCGCGCAGGCGA
>DASWYH010000292.1:0-3789 GCA_036405095.1 Gemmata sp.
ACCAGCGTCTTCGGGATGCTCACGTTCGGGTTGTACATGCTCATGTGGTCCGCGTTGTACGTACACCACCCGAGCGCCAGTTCCGACAGGTCGCCGGTGCCGATCACGAACCCCGAGTTCATGAGCAGCGACGTGCGCACGCGGGCCTGAACGTTCTCGAAGACCAGATCGCTGCGGTTGTCCGCCGGGAGCCGGCGCAGCTTCTCCGACAGCGACGCCACCGTTTCGTTGTCGAGCTTGATCCCGAACGGGGCGTGCCCGAGGGCGCGCATCTGCTCGAAGCACATCGCGCGGATGTCGATCTCGCGCAGGGTGATGTTCAGCGCGGCGGCGAGGGCGCCCGCGTTGGCGCGCGTTTCGCCCGTGGTGCCGAACCCCGGCATCGTGAGCGCGTGAACCCGGTCCCGCGGCACCCCGAGTTCGTCCATCGTTTTACACACGACCAGCAGGGCGAGCGTCGAATCGAGGCCCCCCGAGACGCCGATCGAAACGGGCGGGAAGTTGATGTGCGACAGCCGGCGCCCGAGGGCCGCGACCTGCGTTTGGAAGATGTCGCGGCAGCGCTCGTCACAGGTCGCCGGGTCCGCCGGTACGAACGGGCTGGGGTCCACCGTGCGGATGAACTTCGGCTCCCGCGCGCTCACCTCCAGATCGAACGAGAGGGTCCGGTACTTCCCCAGGCTCAGGTCCGCGATGCGGTTGGCGTCGTGGAAGCTGTTGGTCTGGATCCGGTCGTGCAGGAGCCGGTCGAGGTCGAGGTCGGTGACGAGCAGTTGCTGCCCGCGGCGGAACCGCTCCGATTCCGCAACGACCACCCCGTTCTCGGCAACCAGGCAGTGCCCGCCGAACACGATGTCCGAGGTCGATTCGCCCTCCCCGCACGAGGCGTACACGTACCCGCCGATGCACCGCGCCGATTGGGCGCTCACCAGCTGCCGCCGGTAGCCCGCCTTGCCGATCACCTCGTTGCTCGCCGACAGGTTCGCGAACACGGTCGCACCCATGACCGCTTGTAGCGAACTCGGGGCGACCGGCATCCACAGGTCCTCACAGATCTCGACCCCGAGCGTGAACCCGTTCATGGTGCGGCAGTCGAACAGCAGGTTGGTCCCGAACGGGACGCTCTGCCCGGCGCACGACGCGGCCGAGAAGTTCGCGTTGTCGGCCGGGCAGAAGTACCGGGCGTCGTAAAACTCTTTGTAATTGGGCAGGTACGTCTTCGGAACGATGCCGAGCACCTTGCCCGCGTGGATGACCGCGGCGCAGTTGAACAGTTGCCCCTCGATCGCGAGCGGCAGCCCGACCAGAGCGACCCCGCGGAACACGGTGGCCCCTTTCTCCACCACCTTCGCGAGCGCCTCCTCGGCGGCGCGCTGGAGCGACTGGAGGTGAAAGAGGTCGTGACAGGTGTAGCCCGTCAGCCCGCACTCGGGGAACACCAGGAGGTTGACGCCCGAGCGCTCGGCGTGCGCCATGAGCGCGAGCGTTCGGTCCGCGTTGAAGGGGCAATCGGCGACCCGCAGCTCCGGGCACGCCGCCGCGACGCGAAGGAAACCGTGTGTGTTCATACTGCCAGTGTACGCGCCGACCCGGCGAAACGGCAGGCGCGAAATGGGCAGCAGTCAGGGCTTCGACTTGAGATCGAAGTTCGTCCCCTCCTGTTTGCCCGGCTTGAGGTCCGCCGTGAGCTTCGTCTCGACGTTGTACTCTTTCGGGAGCAGTGACTCCGTCGGGATCATCCCCATCACCGGGTCCGGTTTGGTGGGCGGTTTCGAGGCGTTGATCCGCACCTTCTTCGGCCCGGGTGCGACGGTCACCGCGTACTGCCCGTTGACGATCTTCCCGGCGGCCGGGGTCACGCTCCCGTCCGGGGACTCGAAGATGATGTCGCCATCGGCAACCGGTTTCCCGTCGAAGGTGACGGTGCCGCTGACCTCGGCGGGTTTCGCCCCGCCACACCCCGAAACGAACACGAGTAAAACCACCGCCATTCCGGCGGTGGTCCGGGAGCGGCTCAGCATGGGTTTGCCCTTATTGTTATTCGTTGGTCAGGACTTCGCCGTTGGCCCGGGTGCCCAGGGCCAGCCAGGTCGAGGGGGTGACGCTGTTCGTGTAAAACCGCACCGACCCGTCGGCGAGGCACGCGTTCACGCCGCCCGTGTGGTTGCTCCGGGCCAGGGTGTACGCGTTCAGCACAGACGAGGACGCGCACGGGGCGCCGACCTTCGCCACGCAATACCCCATCGGGTTGTCCCCGACCGTCGAGTTCGGCGGGTAGAGGGTCGTGAACTCGGTCCCGGCGTGGATCGAGTTCCAGATGCGCCCGCGGATGTCGTGCGTCCCGGTGTCCTGGTTCTGGAGCAACTCGCTCACCATCAGCGTGTTACTGGTTCCGTCGGTGATGTTCACGAGTTTGACGGTGGAGGCCCCGTAGAACAGCCCGTTCCGGTTGCGCCCGGCGGGGTCCGCGCTGGTCGTCGCGTAGTCGCTGCCGACGCACGTCACGTAGTTCGTGTGGAAGCCCTGGCCGAGGGACGAGACCTTCGGGCTGCTCGGGTCCGACGGGCACACGAACGACGACACAATAACCGTGGAGTACCCCGCGGTGACCGTGGACTGCCCGGCCGCGAGCCCCGCCTGGTACTGGTTATACATCGCGGTCTGCTCCAGGAACGGGAGCACGAAACCGACCCAGCAACTGCGGTCGTAGTTGTACACCTGCCCGGCGAGCGGGTCGCCGTACCAGTTGCTGGTGTAGAACCCGCGCGGTTGGCCCGGAGGGAGCACCCCGCTCTGGTCGTGGTAGTTGTGTAGCGCCAGCCCGATTTGCTTGAGCTTGTTCTGACAGCTCATGCGCGCGGCGGCCTCACGCACCTTCTGGACGGCGGGCAGCAGCAGCCCGATGAGAATGGCGATGATCGCAATCACCACCAACAGCTCGATGAGCGTAAACCCCGCGCGAGGCCGAGTTGATTGAGGCACGCGAAACCTCCAAAAAACGAGCGAAATGAGTGCCGGGCAACAATTGCTGTCCGGCCGCGTTGGAGTATAATTAATCGAGCGCCCGCATCACAACAAAATCTTCAGCGGGATCATCGCTTTCCCGCTTCTCACTCCTGCTTTACCTTTCAGAGGGTGCGGCCAGAAAGGCGCCCGGCAGGTGAAGGCCGGCCTGCACCCGACCTACCACACACGGGGCCGGTTCCCCGCGTCTGCCCTGGGCTGCGGGCGCGATGGCCCGAACTGCAGGAAATGATTGCCTTCACGTTGCCACTGTCGGTAACCGAAACCCGTAGTTCCGTGGGATCGCGTATTGCGTGCCCGGACGGAACGTGATGGAAAGGGGAGCCGGCGTCCGGTCGATCAAGTGGAAGCGCCGCTACCGTTCAAAACGGCGCAGTCCGGCACCCAACTGGGTGCCGGACCGCGCCACCACGTCCGGGATGTTAACGCACCCCGGTCATCGCACCGCCCTGGCCGGTGAGCGGGAAGTCGATCGTCGCAGTGGGCGCGGGGGGCACAACCGTAATCAGGATCGTGTCCTCCGAGTTGCTATAGATCCGCGGGAGGCTCTCCTTGCCACCCGTCGAGTACGGGCTGGCATCGGGCGGGAGCTCCTTACCGTCAGCCCCGACGATCCGGGACAGGATCACCTTGTAGTCCCCGGGAAACACGCCCGGCGGCCCCTTCGAGGACATTAGCTCGTACCGCCCCGAGGCGTCGGTGCGGGCCGAGCCGGCTTCACCCTTTGGCCCGGTGGGAACGAACTGCACCATCGCGCCGGTTACG
>DASWYH010000293.1:0-2036 GCA_036405095.1 Gemmata sp.
GCGCAACGCAGGAGGCAGGCATGGACGAGGGACAAGCCGCGGCCGGCGGTCCGGTCGTGCGGGCCGCTCGCGTTCGGGTCTCGGAAGAGGCGGTTCGGATCGGCGGACCGGCTCGGCCGGACGGCCCGACCGAGCCGACCGTTCGGATCGTCCGCGAGGGCGACCTGATTCAGGCACTGGAAGTGACCTGTTCCTGTGGGGAACGGATTCGCATCCGGTGTGACTACTGACGGTCCGGGCCCCGGGTCCGGGCGCGGTGGTCGTTTGGAACTTTAGCTCCAGGGAGGGAGCCGTGAACCGTCGGAAGGTCATCCTGTCGGGCCTGTGCGCGCTCGCTGCGGTCGCGACCGGGTGCGCGCCCCTGAGCGGCTTCCGGCCCGCCGCACCCGTGCCGCCCCCGCTCGGCAAATCCAACCCCGCCAGCTTCGATAATAGTGCGGGCGGTCCCGGCGGGATCGTCCAGACCGGCGGCGCCCTGCCCGGCGACCCGTCCGCGTCCGGCAAGTTCGACCTGAACGGCGGACAAACGGTCGGGGCGTTCCAGGCGCCGGCCCCGCCCGGGGGCCAACCGCTCCCGGAGCCCCGTGCAGTTCCGGGGCAGCCCGCGGCGCCCGGCCCGCTGGGGCCGGGGCTGATGATGCCCGGCGCCCCACTCGGCGGGAACCCGAACGTGCGCACCGACCCGACCTGGACCGGCGGGAAGTGGGGGCTCCGGCCGTACGAGGTGCCGACCGACCGGGTCGCCGAGCTGACCCGACAGTTCGAAGCGGTTCTGGCCCAGAACCGTGAGCTGGTGGCCCGGATCACGGAACTGGAGCGCCAGGGGGCCGGGCGCGAGCAGGCGCTGGTCGAGGCGCTGCGCGAGGTCGAGGCCGCGGAGGCGGAGGTCGCCAAGGCCCGCGGGGTCATCTCGGCCCACCAGTCCGAAATCGCCCTGTTGCAGGACAAGATCCGGCAGATCGAGCGCGAAGACATCGTGCTCCTGCGGCAGGTGATCGCGGCCCTGGAGAAGGCCCTTCCCCCCGGAGGGAAGATGCCATGAGGACGCGCTGGATGGGAACAATCGCGGTCCTGGCGCTCGCGACCCTCGCCGGGTGCGAACTGCTCGACCGCGTGCGACAAAAACACAAGCCGCTGGCCGGCCCGCCGACGTTCAGCCAGTACCACCTCGACGGGTGGCAGTGGGACCAGGTGGCCCGGGTGGTGGTGCTCCCGTTCCGCAACGAATCGGAGTACACGCACGCCGGCGAGGAGGCCCGCGAGGCGTTCGTCGCCGAGATGCAGAAGCTCGGGCGGTACGAGGTGATCCCGACCGCCCCGGACGACCGCGCGTACCTCGCGGCGGTGTCGCGGTGCGGGGGCCGGTTCGACGAGGCGCTGCTCCACGACATCGCCAAGTCCACCCACGCCGACGTGATCGTGTACGGGGTGGTGACCAACTACTCGCCGTACCCGCGCCCGCGCATGGGGCTGGTGCTCCAGGCGGTCGGCCCCGAAGAGGCCAAGGTGGTCGCGTCGGTCGATGGCCTCTGGGACACGACGGATCAGGCGATCGCGGAGCGCATCCGGATGTACTACCGGCAGCGCGCGAAGGAGCGCCCGCCGTGGGTCCGCAACCACGTGATCGCCAGCGACGACAGCTTCGCGGGCGAACTGTCGCTGGACTCGCCGAACCTGTTCCGCCGGTTCGTGTGCCGCGAGGCGTCGCTGAGCCTGATCGGCTACCCGGTTCCCGGGGTGGTGGCAGGGGCGGACGGGGCGCTGGTCGATTACGGCGCGCAGCGCGGCCCGCACCGGTTGGGGTGTGCCGAGTGCCGGCGGCTCGGGCGCGGGGCGACCTGCACGCATGCCGCGCCCGGCGGCCCGGTGGTTCCTGTGTCGGGGGGCGGCCCGTAACGGCCCCGGCGGAATATTCGTGCGGCACGGGCGGCCCTTTTTGGTGCCGCCCGAACGCGCTCCGGGGCGGGACCGATTTTCGGCACCGCGCTCCGGGGCGGGGTCCTCAGAGTGAGGCAGAGTTAACGAACCGCGAACGC
>DASWYH010000294.1:0-2782 GCA_036405095.1 Gemmata sp.
CCCACCGGGCGCGCGGCGATCGGCTTGCCGCTCACGAACCGGTCGAGGTCGTCGGCCAGGTCGCGGGCCGTCGCGTACCGGCGGGCCGGGTCTTTCTCCAGGCACTTCGAGACGATCACCGCGAGGTCGTGCGGGGCCTTCGGTACCAGCTTCCGCACGCTCGGCGCGTCGGCCCGAACGATCTGGTTCATCACGTCGGTGGGGTTCGCACCGACGAATGGGGCGCGGCCCGTGAGGAGCTCGAAGAGCAGGCCCCCCAGCCCGTACACATCGACCCCCGGGGCCGGCGGGCGCCCGCGCACCTGCTCGGGGGCCATGTAGTTCGGGGTGCCGCACGCGACCCCGGTTCCGGTCAGGTCCGCCCCCCCGCCCGCGAGCGCCTTCGCGAGCCCGAAATCGGTGACCTTCGGCACCCATACGAACGGGGCCACGACGGCACCGGAACCGGTGCTCGACGCGCGCACGCGCACGGTCGGGGCCGAAGGGTTAAGGGGCACGCCCGTGCCCGCGGGGTCCGGTACCGCCGGTGCGAGCAGGATGTTCGCCGGTTTGAGGTCGCGGTGAACGATGCCCTGCTCGTGCGCGTGCTGGATCGCCCGCGCCACGGCCGCCACCAGCCGGGCCGCGTGCCGGGCCTCGGTGGGGCGCTCGTGCTGCCACTGCCTCAGCGTCTCCCCCTCGATCAGCTCGAGCGCCATGAACGAGAACCCGGCGTGCTCGCCGACGTCATAAACTTGAACGATGTTGGGGTGGTGCAGCCGGGCCGCGGCTTCGGCCTCGATGCGGAACCGGGCCTTGTCCTCGTCGCTCGCGAGCGGCCCGCCCAGGATCACTTTCAGCGCCACGAGCCGGTTCAGGTTCTGTTGCCGCGCCTTGTACACGACGCCCATCCCGCCGCGCCCGAGTTCGGCCAGGATCTCGTACCCGGGGAAGACGACGGGGGGGCCGACCGCCGGACGGGTCCGCGAGTGGTCGCTCACGACCGTCTGTTGCAGCACGTCGTCGGGCGGCGGGGTGACAGCGGGTTCGGCCGGTGCGGGGCGGGCGCCGGCGAACGGGGACCAGTGGTGCGTGACGTGGGACATTGCCGCTCCGGGCGGGAGGGAATTCTTCCCAACCATACAACCGGGTGCGCGTAAATGCGCAGGGCGCTGCGGGAGTTACTTTTCAGACCGGGCATGAACACGGGTACGAGTGCCCGACAACTCGATTTCGCGGCCGAAACCACCTCTAAATCTGGGCTCTTTGCCCACCTGCCCGCTCACACCAATCCCGACCGGACCGGAGAATTCTACTGTGGCCTGAAGTTTGCCCTCGCAGACCGGCCGCAGCAACCCTTGCGGGATGGGAAGGTCACGTTTTTGGCTCCGCTTTAACGGTGAAGCGTTTACGGGCGACGCGGTTGGCGGAGCAACCTGAGCGCCCGAACGAAACGCGATCGCGAGAGGGGCGGGAGGTAACGCGAGCGCCGAGCCACAGCGACCGCCCGAAACGCACACCATACCCCAAGCCCACATTGGCCCAATTTCTCGCACAAATGCGCGCCTGTTTCAACTTACCTCGGGCTGCCCTGGATCGGAGGCGGGGAGATCAGCGCACCGGAATGAATTGGAATTTACCACTGAACAAGCTGGCGAGCACGTTTGGCCCGTTGTGCCGGAAATTTAGGTAGTGTGAATTTGAGTGATCCAGTCAAGCTTGCGGATCGGGTCGCCGAAAACAGATGCACGGTAGGCGCGTGCCCAGGGCATGGCTATCGTGCGAACGGGCGGAGTGGACGGAGGCGGGTCAATGATCCGATTCGGGTTCTCGGTGGCGGCGGCGCTGTTGGTCGCGGCCCCGGTGTGGGCGTCCGATCCGCCGCCGGTGTTTTCGGACGGTCCCCCGGCGCCCGTGGCGTTCCCGGCATCCGGGCTCGCGGCCCCGGAAATGTTGCCCCCGATCGCTTCGGGCGTCCCGGGACTCGGGGCCGCGGTCGCGCCCGAGTGGTACGGCCCGCCGGGGGCACCGCCGCTCGTACCGGGCGCCACGGGCGTGGACCCGTGTGACTTCCCGTTCGATCCGTGTTACCCGTTCCTGTGCAGCGGGCCGGGCAAGGTGGCCGCCGCGTCGTGGGTGCGCGGCGACTGGCTGTTCTGGGGCTTCCGTAAGACACCGGTGCCGGTGCTGGTCGCGACCGGGAACCCGAACCTCCCGAACCCGGCGATCCCCGGGCGCGGGAACTTCACGCCGCTCGGCGCCGGGCCGCGGGACCTGGGCCAGTTCAACGGCGTCCGGCTCACGGTCGGGCACTGGTTCGACCGGGACGGCGAGTTCGGGGCCGAGTTCAGCGGGTTCGTGTTCGGGCGCGAGGGCTCCGCGCTCACGTTCTCCGACCGCACCGGGTCCCCGGTCGTGTCATCCCCGGTGATCGGCATCACCGGGGCGCCCGCGGCCTACGACTTCGCATTCCCGGGGCGGTTCACCGGGGCACTGGCGGTGCAAACCGCGACCCAACTGTACGCCGGCGAGGCGAACCTGCTGCACCGCTGGTACGGGAACGGGCGCGTGAGTTTCGACACCATGCTCGGGTACCGCTATCTCCAGTTCAACGAGCGGATCGATCTGCTCGGGCGCACGACGAACCTCGGCGCGGTGGGCACGTTCAACGGGGGCCTGCTCCCCCAGGGCGTGACGGTGCTGACCTGGGACTCGTTCCGCGGCACGACCGAGTTCCACGGCGGACAGATCGGCGGGCGCCTGGAGGTGCGGCGCGACATGTTCACCCTCACCGCGTTCGGCA
>DASWYH010000295.1:0-9560 GCA_036405095.1 Gemmata sp.
CGTGCCGCCAGGGCGGCTACCGCGGCCGGACCGGCATCCACGAGCTGCTCATCAACAACGACGTGATGAAGGAACTCGTGGTCCAGCGGGTCAACGCCGGCGTCATCCGCCTGGAGGCGCTGAAGGCCGGGATGGTGACGCTCCGCCAGGACGGGTGGCGCAAGGTGCTCAACGGCACCACCACCGTGGACGAGGTGACCCGCACCACCGCGGGCGACATCTCCTAATTCGGAACGCGGAATTCGGAATTCGGAGTGAAAACACGCACCGAATTTCGCGTTCCGCAATCAACCTGTACGCGGCTTGGGGTTCTGTTTTTAATTCCGCATTCCGAACTCCGCATTCCGAATTCGCGCTATGCCTGATTTCACCTACGAAGCGCTCGCCCGGACCGGGACCAAGTCCACCGGGACGCTGACGGCCAACAGCGAGCGCGAGGCGGCGCTGATCCTCGACGGGCGCGGGCTGTTCCCCCTCAAGATCGCGATGGCGAAGGACCAGGCGTCCGGCGCCGGCGGGTTCTTCAGCGGGGTCAGCGGGCGGGCCGTCGCCACCCTGTATTCCCAGCTCGCGGACCTGCTCCACTCCGGGGTGCCGCTCCTGCGCTCGCTGGAGCTGCTCGAGCGCCAGAGCCAGAACAAGACGCTGAAGGCCGTGCTCCGGGACGTGCGCGCCCGGGTCGCCGACGGCACCGGGCTGGCGCAGGCGATGGCCTCGCACCCGAAGGTGTTCAACGAGCTGGCCGTGAGCATGGTCCGCGCCGGCCAGGAGGGCGGGTTCCTCGAAGACGTGCTCAAACGCATCGCCACGTTCGTCGAGCACCAGGAGGACCTCAAGGCGAAGGTCGTCGGGGCGCTCGCGTACCCGATATTCCTCGCCTTCGCCGGGTTCGGCGTGGTCACCGTGCTGCTGCTGTTCTTCGTGCCCAAGTTCGAGAGCATCTTCGAGAAGCTCAAAGAGAAGGGCGAGATGCCCGACCTGACCTCGCTGCTGCTCTTCGTCAGCCACTTCCTCCAGAGCTACTGGTGGGTCGCGCTGATGGCCGGGGGCGGCGCCTTCGCCCTCTACCGGTGGTGGTCCCAGACCCCGGCCGGGCGGCTCACGGTCGACCGGCTGAAGCTCCGAACGCCGCTGTTCGGGCCGGTGTTCCGGGGGCTGGCCCTGTCCCGCTTCTGCCGTATCCTCGGCACCATGCTGCACAACGGCATCCCGCTCCTGCGGGCGCTCACCATCGCCAAGGACTCGACCGGGAACCGCGTCCTGTCGGACGCCATCGGGCAGGCGGCCGAGAACGTCACGGCCGGGCAGAAGCTGGCCGACCCGATCCGCAAGTCCGGCTACTTCCCGACCGACATCGTCGAGATGATCGCCATCGCCGAAGAGGCGAACACCCTGGAAAAGGTGCTGGTCGACGTGTCCGACGGGCTGGACAAGCGGACCGCGCGGAACCTCGAACTGATGGTCAAGCTGCTCGAACCGATCATGCTCCTGGCGATGGCTGCCGTGGTGGGCTCCATCGCCGTCGCGCTGCTCATGCCGGTGTTCAAGCTGAGCACCACCCTGAACTGACCGCCGATGTCGCATTTTGGCGAACCCGGCCCGCAAGGGCGGGGGTGCCCCCAGCGGGGGGCGGACAAAGGTTGCTCTCATGGCAGGTTAATTCGCGGCAGAATATAGTACATCGACGCATTCAGCCGCGCGGAAGTGTCCACGCCCTCCGCCCGTCGTTCCCCTGACCCGCCTTTTTTGAACGAGGTATCGGACCATGATGCTTTCATCGACCCGCCGGCTCGCCCCCGCGGCCCGCCGCTCCGGGTTCACCCTGATCGAAGTGCTGGTGGTCGTCGCCATCGTGGTGATCCTGGCCACCATCGCCGCCGTGTTCGTGCCCAAGCAGCTCATCGAAGCGAAGAAGGGGACGGCCGTGACCGGCGCGGTGACCATCTCCAAGGCCATCGACTCGTACATGCTCAGCTCGTCCAACCCGGGCGTCTCGGACGAGGACAAGATGCCGACCGCCCCGGAATCGCTCGTCAACCCGGGCTGGTCCACCTCGTTCCTGCCCGACGGGCACCAGAGCCTGCTGGACCCGTGGGGCAAACCGTACCAGTTCCAGCAGTCGCAGAAAGAGGACGGCAGCCCGTACATCATCGTCTACACCCACGCCCCGGACGGCACCCCGATCAGCCAGCACGGCGCCGGGGCCAAGTCCCGCGTGAGCAACTGACCCGCCCGGCACTCGCCCACTGTGAGGACCGCACGTGTCCCGAACCGCCCGTCCGCGCCCGGCGTTCACCCTGATCGAGCTGCTGGCCGTGCTGGCCGTGATCATCATCATGGCCGCCGTTCTGGTGCCGAGCCTCAGCGCGTTCCGCGGGGACTCCCACCAGCGGGCCGGGGCCGATGTCGTCCGGGCCGAACTGGCCCACGCCCGCGCCCGCGCCCGCGACGAGGGGCGCCCGTACCGGGTGGCCGTCAGCGAGGACGGGGCGCGCATCCGCCGCGAGCCCGACGGCCCCGAGTTCGGCGCCGCTACCGCCGCCTCGGTCCCCGGCGGTGAGGCGGTCGTCGAGTACCCGTTCGATCATGCCACGGTGCGCGTCGAGGTCGCCGAAGGAGCCCCGCCGGCGGGCGAGGGCGGCTGGGTGACCGTCGCTTTGGTGCTCCCCGACGGCACCTGCCGCGAGGACCAGGTGTTCCTCGCCATCCGTGACACGAGCAAACCGGGCGCGGGAGCGGACAGCGACCGCGACGTCGTGTACGTCCGGGTCCGCGGGCTCACGGGGAGTTCCCGTGTCGTCGCGAACCCGTTCACCGACAGGAGCCAGTGATGACGCTCCGAACCCGTCCCGCCCGGCGCGGCATGACGCTGATCGAGGTGCTCCTGGCGCTCGCGATCCTGCTGCTGTCGCTGGCCGCCCTCGGGCAGCTGGTCGATGTCGGCCTGAGGCGCGGCAACGCGGCCCGGGCGACCACGCGCGGCACCCACCTCGCAGAAAGCAAAATGGCCGAAGTCGAGGCCGGGGTCGTGCCGCTCACGGGCGGGGCGAGCGGCACCTTCGAGGGCGACGACGCGGCCTGGACGTACACCGTCACCCCGGAAGCGGCCGGCCCGCCGAACCTGTACGCGGTCACCGTGACGGTGACCCGCACCCTCGACGGCAAGCCGTTCGACATCGTCCTCACGCAGATGATCTTCGACCCGACCCTGACCGGGTCCGCGGCCCAGGCCGAGCGCCCGCCCGAACAGGACCCTGCGGAAGATACGTCCACCACCGGAGGGACCAGTCCGTGACGCTCCGCCCCGCTTCCGGCGCCCGCCGCTCCGGGTTCACGCTGCTCGAACTGCTGCTCGCGTCCGTCATCGCCGCGCTGCTCCTGGCCGGCCTGTACATGGCCATGAGCATGACGCTCCGGCAGACCCAGGCCGGCCGCGACGCGGTGGAAACGGAGGACCTGTCGCGCGGCATCTTCAACAAGATGACCGTGGACCTGAGCGGCACCCTGGCCCCGCTCCCGCCCAAGTCCGGCGGCAACTCGGCCGGTTCGGGCAGCACCTCTTCGACCGCCGGAACGACGACCACAACCGGCTCCACGGCGCCGACCACCGGAACCGCGCCGGCCACGGGATCGACGGGTGCCGCAACAGCCGGCTCAACGGGTACGACCGCGGCCGGGGCCACCGCCGGCTCCACGGGGGCGGCCACGGGCGGCACCACGGACACGACCACGGCGCCCGACGCGACGGACAACGCCACCGCGCTGAGCGCGAGCCCCTCGTTCCAGGGCGGCGTGGTCGGCACCGAGAAACAGGTCACCGTGTACATGGGCCGCACCCCGGAAGTGTTCACGCGGCTCGGTGAGTCGAGCGAACAGGTGCGCAGTGACCAGCGCCAGGTGATCTACTGGATGGGCGACGGCGGGCTGTACCGGCGGGAGCGCCCGTGGGTCACCGCCGACGGGCTCGGCGACCCGCCCTCCGACTCGGACCCCGACGCGGTCCTGCTCGCGGAAGAGGTCGCCGACGTGTCGTTCGAGTACAGCGACGGGTCGAGCTGGGTGACCGAGTGGACCGGCACCGACATGGGGCCGGACGGGGTGACGCCGCTCGGGCCGCCCCGCGCCATCAAGGTGACGCTCACGCTCAAAATACCGGTCGGCCGGAACGAGTTCGCCGAGCGCCGCGTGTCGCAGGTGATCGCGATTCGTGCGGCCCCGGGGACGTACACCGTTCCACTCGTCGAGGCCCCGGTCGATGGCGCCACCAACGGCACCACGACCGACGGTAGCGGCTCCACAACCGGCGGCACCGGAACCAACACAGGTGCGACCGGAGCGACCGGCGCCACCGGCGCCACCGGAGCAACGGGCGGCGGCCCCGGCGGTTCCGCTGGCGGAAATACCGGAGGCGGTGCCGGCGCGCGGCCGAGTACGGGTTCAACGGGTGGCGGCTCGGGCGGTTCGACCGGGGGCCGCACCGGCGGCTCGACGGGGGGCGGCGGCTCAATGGGCGGCGGCACCGGGGGCCGCGCCGGTGGGTCAATGGGCGGAAGCGCGGGTGGCGGTAGCGGTTCAATGGGCGGCGGTTCCGGCGGGGGGCGCACCGGCGGCGGGCGCGGCGGAAGCACCGGAGGCGGGCGATGATTTTGCACACGCGACGCACGCCCGCGGCCCCGCGGCACGGGTACGTCATTTTCGCGGTCCTCATCGTCATCGTCGTGCTGTCGCTGGTCGCGTACCGGTTCACCGACGCGATGACCGCCGAGTACCGGGTCGGGGCGCGGGCCAACGACGCCGCCCAGGCGAAAGCCGCCGCGGTGTCCGGGCTGCACTACGCCGCGGCGGTGCTCTCGGACCGCCAGACCTTCGCCAACGAGCTCGATGGCAACCCGTTCGACAACGAGGACATCTTCCAGCGCTTCGAGCTCCCCGCCGCCGGCGACACCAACCGGAAGAAGGCGTACTTCGACATCCGCTGCGTCGTGCTGCCCCCCGACGGCGGGTACGAGCAGCGGTTCGGGGTGATCGACGAGGGCGGGAAGCTCAACATCAACAGCCTCATCGCGCTCGATCCCACCGGCGAGGTGCTGTACAACGCGCTGTTGCAGATCCCCGGCATGACGCCCGAGGTCGCCGACGCGATCGTCGATTGGGTCGATGCGGACGACACCCGGCGCGCCAGCGGGGCCGAGTCGGGCGAGTACGGCTCGCTCCCGAACCCGTACAAGGCGAAGAACGGCCCGCTCAACTCGCTCGACGAGCTCCTCTTGGTTCAGGGGGTGACGCCCGACCTGCTGTACGGCGTCGATCGCAACCGCAACGGCGTGCTCGACGGCGACGAGAGCGGGGACCACCGCGGCTGGTACCACTACCTGACCGTTTACGGGCGCGAGCTGAACGTCGCGTCCGACGGTCAGGTGCGGACGTACCTCAACGGCGACAACCTGACGACGCTCCAGCAGCAGCTCACGCCCCAACTGGGCGACGAGCTGACCGCATACGTGCTCGCCGCGAAACTGTTCACGCTGACCAAAACGGATTCGAGCGGGAACCCCTCCAGCGGCTCCGCGACCACGGCCACGGCCACCGTGAGCGGGAGTTCGGGGTCGGGCACGGTCACGCTCAGCGCGACCAGCACCGCCGGGGCCACACAGGGGCAGAAGCCGGTGACGACGGCGAGCCTCGCCCAGCTCCAGGCCGCGGTGGCAACGAAGATGGAGAACACGTTCACCGGCGGGAACCGCATCCGCTCGGTGACGGACCTGATCTACACCCGCATCACCCTGCCGCGCGACCCGATGGCGAAGGCCGAAGACCCCGACGTGGTGGCCTTCTCCCCGCTGCTCGATCCGGCCAAGCAGGCCCAGTTGCTCGGCACCCTGCTGGACCGGACCACCGTGAAGTCGGCCGTCGAGATGGTGCCCCGAATCAACGTGAACACCGCGCCCCGCGAGGTGCTGATGGGCATCCCCGGGATGACCGACGCCTACGCCGACGCGATCGTCGCGGGGCGCGCGAACCAGACCCCGACGGACCCCGCGTACACATCGGCCGCGTGGCTCATCACCGGGGGGACCCTGCCCCCGGCGACGTTCAAGAGCATGGAGAAGTACATCACCGGGTGTACGATGGTGTACCGGGTGCAGTCGGTCGGGTACTTCGCCGAGGGCGGCCCGGTGGCCCGGATGGAGGCGGTGATCGACACGAACCAGGGCGCCCCCCGGTTCCTCTTCGTCCGCGACCTCACGGACCTGGACGGCCCCCGCGGCTTCGATCCGACCAAGCCGAGTCAATAGTCGTTGGCCCCTGGTCAGGAGGACTCGGGGCACGGGTCATCGGGAGGGGCCGCCGCGGTGCCGGGGCCGCAGCACCGGAAGGGCTCCCGACCGGACGGCGGGGAGCCGGGGTTCCGGGGACCGATGACCAAGGACCGATGACCAAGGACCAGTGACAAGGGACCAAGGACCAACCACCAGTGGCCAACTTCATCGCGATCGATCTGGAAGCGAGCGGCGTGTACGCCGTGGCCGGGACCGCCCGCGGCACCGCGAAGGTGCTGCACGCGGTCGCGTGGACCGGCGAGGACGGCGCCCCGCCCCCGGCGCTGGCGCTCGACACCGCCCGCGCGTTCGGCGAGGCCCTCCGTGAGAAGCTCAGGGCGGCCGGCCCGGGCGCGCCGGTGCTGGTCGCGGTCGGCCGCGACCGGGTCATCCTCAAGGAGCTGAAGCACCCGCCGGTGCCGCCCGCCGAGGAGCCGGCGCTCATCAAGTTCCAGGCCGTCAAGGAGATGTCCGAGTCCCCGGACGATGTGGTCCTGGACTACGTCCCGCTCGGGGCCGGGGCCGCCCCCGCCGCCGAGCGCCGGGCGATGGCGGTGATGCTCCGCAAGGACGTGTTCCACGCGATCCAGGCGATGTGTGCGGCGGCCGGGCTGAAGCTCGCGGGCGTCACCCCGCGCCCGTACGCGGTCGCGGCCGGACTGGCGCGGGCGTTCGCCCTCGGCGCCGCCCCGGCGCCCGAGCGGAAGACCGACACCGTCGCGGCCCTCACCCTCGGCCCGAGCGGGGGCGAGTTCACCGTCGTCCGCAACGGCGAGATGATCCTGACCCTCGCCATCCCCGCCCCCGTGCTCGCCAGCGAGTCCATGCTGGTCGCCCAGCTGCGGCGCAACCTGACCGTCTACGCCGGGCAGCACCCCGGGCACCCGATCGAAGCGGTGTACGCGGCCGAGGTCGGGCCGGGCTGGTCCGGGCGCCTGGCGACCGCGCTCGGCGTCCCCGTACACGACTACGACCCGCTCACCGGGGCCGCGCCGGAGGTCCCCGAGCACCTCCGGGGGCGGTTCGCCGGGGCCGTCGGGCTCCTGGCCGCCCGGGCGCACGGCGACCTGCCGATCAACTTCGCCGCGCCGCGCCAGCCGAGGAACGTGAGCGACCCCGGGAAGCGGCGGCTCGTCTTCGTGGCCGCGACGGCGGCGGCGCTGCTCGGGTGCGCGGGCCTGCTCGGGGCCTACTTCCGGGTGGCCACCGGCCAGACCGTGGACAACCTGACCGCCCAGCGGGACGCGATCAAGGAGTCCCTCGACAAGGGCGCGACGGACGCCCGCCAGGCCGACGCCATCGACGCGTGGACCAAGCGCCGCGTGGTGTACCTCGACGAGCTGCACGACCTCGCGGACCGGCTCCCGGCGGACGACAGCGTCCGCGTGACCAGCATCACCGCCACCCCCGGGGCCGTGGCCAAGGACGGCAAGCAGGCGACCCAGGCCAACGTGGAGCTGCGGCTCGCCGCGACCGCGGCCAAGCCGGTCAGCGAACTGGTGACCGAGTTCGACAAGGACAACCCGGTCCAGGAAAAGGGCAAGCCGGCGGTCCGCAAGTACTACGTGGGCACCGTCACGACCGGGGGCGGCGCGCTCGCCGGCAGCACCGGGAGCGGCCGGCACACCCAGGGGTTCACCGTGCGGACCCAGCTCAACTACCGCGACCCGAGCAAGTACGAGCGGCAGCCGAGCTTCACCCCGCCGAAGCGCAGTTGGGGGCTGAGCGCGCCCGTGACCCCGTAACGGCCGCCCCGCAACCCCTCACCGCACCCCGCACCCCGAACCACCGCGAGCAAGGCCCGAACCGATGACCCCGCGCGACCAAAAGCTGGCTACCATCCTGATCGCCGTCGTGGCCACGGCCGTCGGCGCCCTCGGCGGCTACTTCGTCGTGTACGAGCCGATCCAGCAGAACCTCGCCACCAAGGCCGCGCTGGAAAACGAGATCGCGGAGCTGGACAGCAAGGAACAACAGCAGAAGATCCGGCTGAAGCAACTGGCCCAGCAGCGCGCCCAGAGCCTGCCGGCCGACCAGACCCTCGCCAAGCAGGAGTACTTCGTCGCGCTCGAGAACCTGATCGGGTCCGCGATCAAGGCGTCCGAACAGGCGGGCGTGCCCCGCGGCGAGATCAAGTACGCGATCGTCGCGAAGGGGGGCGAGAACGCCCGCGGCGTGCCCGAGTTCTCCAAGGGCAAGCCCATGTACACCAAGATCACCTACGAGGTCACCGTCAAGAAGGCCGACATGTGGGTGGTGCGGGACGTGCTCCGGGAGTACTACGAACTCGACCTGTTGCACCAGATCACCACCTTCACCCTGAAGAAGGACGACGAGAACGCGAAGGGGCCGGTGAAGCGCAACGACCTCACGCTGGTGTTCACCACCGAGGCGCTCGTCGTGGAGGGCGGCCCGGCCAACGGGCCGCAGGTGCGGCGCACCCTGCTCGCGGTGCCCAGCGCGTTCGGCGCGGCCGGCGGCGGGCCGCTGCTCCACATCATGGAGCACGACACCACGATCGGGCGCGGCGCGTCCGTGCGGCCGGTGCGCCCGGTGCTCGCCACCAAGTCCCGCGACTACAGCCTGATCGCGCTCAAGGACCCGTTCAACGGGCCGCTCCCGCCGCCCCCGCCGTTCAAGCTGTCGCCGGTCAAGGACGTGACCGTCACCCAGGACGACAAGCCGGTCACGGTGCAGCTCGCGGTGAGCGGCGCGGGCGCGACGGGGGCCAAGATCCGGGCCGTCGCGTCGGGCACGCTGTTCCCGGAGGGCGAGTTGAAGGTCGACAGCCGGGGGCTCACGATCGAGCTGCCCAAGACCGCCGCCGAGAAGGGCTCGGCCAAGGTCGAGGTGTTCGCCACCTCCGCCGACGGCGCCACCGCGCAGACCGCGTTCGCGGTCGCGGTCAAGAAGAAGCCCGAGCCCCCCGAGCCCCCGTCCCCGACCCCAAAGGACGACGTGTCCGCGGCCATCATCCTCACGATGGTGACGTACCGGTCCGACGGGACCGCGTCGGCCGCGATCCGCGACGGGGCCAGCCGCCAGCGGTACGAGATCGAGATCGAGGGCAAGAAGGTGACCGTCGGCAAGTACTACTACATCAAAGACAAGAAGAAAGAAGACGATATCGACAAGAACGGGGTCATCAACATCTCGGACGACAACAGCAGCACGAAGCGCGTCTTCAAGGTCGTCGCCGTGGACTCGGAAGGGCTGATCCTGGAGAACCTGAAGCCGAAC
>DASWYH010000296.1:0-2771 GCA_036405095.1 Gemmata sp.
CGTCGATCACCCGCGGGTCCCCGCCCTGTTGTTCGATGCACTTGCGGAACACGTCGAGCCCGGCGCCGTTCGCGAGTGCTTCTCGCACCAGCACGTGGGCTGCTGTGTCGTCCGCGGCGACGCCGGCGAGTTGCACCATCCGCGCCGCGAGCGTCACCGAGAGGTCGGTGAGGTCCGGCGGGCCGTTGCCCTTGAGCGTTTCAATACTCTCGATCACCTCGAGCGAGTTCCCGACGAACCGGCCCAGCGGGGCCTCCATCGCGGTGATGAGGGCGCTCATCCGGAGCCCGTTCGCCGTTCCGACCTGGACGATCGAATCCGCCAGTGCCCGGGCCTGCTCGCGCGTCTTCATGAACGCCCCGGCGCCGCACTTCACGTCCATCACCAGGCCCGAGATGCCTTCGGACAGCTTTTTGCTCAGGATCGAGGCCGTAATGAGCGGGACGCTTTCGACCGTGGAGGTGACGTCGCGCAGCGCGTAGAGCGTCTTGTCGGCCGGCGCGACGTCGGCGGTCTGGCCGATCATCCCCAGCCCGACGGTCTTGAGTGCGGCGCGGAACTCCGCCTCCGAAAGATTCACGCGGAACCCCGGGACCGCTTCGAGCTTGTCGAGTGTGCCGCCGGAGTGCCCCAGCCCGCGGCCGGACATCATCGGCACGACGACCCCGCACGCCGCCGCAAGCGGCCCGAGGATGAGCGACGTTTTGTCACCGACGCCCCCGGTGCTGTGCTTATCGACCTTCGGGCCATCAATGTCGGACAGGTCGAGGCGGGCGCCCGAGTTCGCCATCGCCGCGGTGAGTCGCGCGGTTTCGTCGGGAGCCATCCCGTTCAAATAAATCGCCATGAGGAGGGCGGTGAGGTGGTATTTCTCCCAACCGCTTCCCTCCAACCGGACCGCCGCGCTGACGAATGCGTCAATTTGTTCGGGTGACAGAGTGCCGCGGTCCCGCTTGGTCTGGATCACGTCGCCGGGTCGCATCCGGGGCCCTCGCTTCAACGCGCGGAACGTGGTGTTCAGCATACCGGCGGCGCTCAAGCGGGCCAATGAGCCCAGAGGAACTGCGTGTTGGGGCGGGCGATATCGGCCATAATCGCCACACAGCGAACCTCTTGCGGAACATCTCAAATGCCCGTCTTCAGGTTGCTCGTTGCACCGCTTGCGCTCTTCCTCGGGTGGCTCCCGAGTGCCCCGACCGGCGAACCGAACACTCCGCTAGCGATGAGCCGCGCACCGCAACCGTCGGCCACATGCCGAACGCCCCGTGCGCGAACGCACGGGAACACCAGTTGACCGTCCCGCTACCGTCCCGCGCGGCGCCCGCCCTGACGCTTCCGTTGGCGGCGCTACCGCCCGCCCCTATTGGCCGGGGCGTTGGTTCCGAAGGGTTCGGCGGTCCGATGCACGTCATCCTCGTGGTCCCCTATCCCAGCCGATCGTTCGCGCGCACCATGAGCAGGCTAGTAAAAATCAATATTTATAAGATCTACGACTTCATCGCTTGACGTCATGTCGGGCATTCATTATTTTCTCCTCTCGCTAGCTTCCTGATTCCGCAGTCCAATCGCTGCCGCCCTCGTTACAGGATCTCTCGATGCGCCCTGCCCGCTGGTTCTCGCTCGGCCGCGTTTGGGACCATCTCCTCAGCACCCGCAAGGCGGCGCCCCGGCCCCGCCTGGGGCTGGAAGCGCTTGAGGCGCGCGAAGTCCCGGCGGTGTTCGCCATCCACCTTCTGGCCGAGGCATCCGACAGTGCCGCCACCCACGCCAGTACCATTGCCCTCGCGGCCGGCGACCACGCCGCCGACGGCGCGCTCCTGGTCACCGCCGACACGGCCGCGGAGGCCGCGGCGGAGGCCCTGAGCGGTCAGGTGGACGTGTCCTTCCTGGGCCAGAGCGCGACCTACGTCTACTCGCCCGATGTGGTCACCACCGACCCTACCGCGCACGACCAACCCTACCTGCTGAGCCAACCCGATGCGGGCCAGCCGAACCTCTGGCGGGTGGGTCTGGAAGATCTCCAGGCAGCCAACTTGCAGTCGCTCGGCGGTGTGGACTGGGACTACAACGACCGCACCTGGGATCTGGACGTGCGCGCGTACCAAGCTCCGGTGGTGGGCACCGGCACCGGACTACTGGCCCGGTACTTCAACGCCCGGGATCTGACGGCACTGGGCCTGGTCCGTGTTGACCCACAGGTCAACAACGACTGGGGCGCGGGAAGCCCCGATGCGTCCATCGGCGCGGACCACTTCAGCGTCCGATGGAGCGGACAGGTCCAAGCCGAGTACGCCGAGAACTACGTGTTCAAGACGGTCAGCGATGACGGCGTGCGGCTGTGGATCGACGGGAATTTGGTGATCGACGACTGGACTGACCACGGCCCAACCGCGGACGCCAGCGCGCCGATCGCGATGACGCCCGACGAGAAGCACGACATCGTGATGGAGTACTACGAGGACGGCGGTGGCGCGACGGCCCAACTCCTGTGGTCCAGCGCCAGCCAGCCCGAACAAGCAGTCCCCCAAACTCAGCTCTATCCGGAGGACCAAGACGCCCCGGTGATCGGAGACGGGGACGGCCTCACGGGGCAGTATTTTGCCGACCAGAACCTCACCACCCCGTCGGTCGCGAGGATCGACCCGACCGTCGCGTTCGACTGGGGCGGCGGCAGCCCGGACCCGGAAGTCGATCCCGACCACTTCTCGGCCCAGTGGACCGGGCAGGTGATGCCCGCGTACTCCGGAACCTACACCTTCTACACGCAGTCC
>DASWYH010000297.1:0-5599 GCA_036405095.1 Gemmata sp.
AGCACTCCCCGACCCGTGCGGCTTTTGTTGCATTATTAACGAGTCGGGCGTCACTTCTTGGGTGGGGTGCGGGTCTTCGGGTCCGCGAGCCGCTCCGGCTTCACCCGGCCGTGCAGTTTCCATACGCCGTCGCTGCCGCACCCGTACACGCCGTCCGCGAAGAACTCCTCCACGAACCGCGGCCCGACCCACACCGCAGCCGTCGTCTTGTCGTCCAACACGTTGACGGACACGTCTTTCAGCACGAAATCCTTTGGAACCTTGAGGTCCGGGCCGGTGAGGAGCGCGATCCGCAGCTCTTGGGCCTTCCCCATGACCGTTTCCCCATCGCGGGGCTGCTTCTCCAATTCGACACCGCACCCGCGGGCGGTGTTGAGCGTCATCACGATCCCCGGCGCCGCGAAGTTCGTGATCGACGACACCATCACGTTCACCTTCTCATTCCGCCCGGTCGCGGTGATGTACTCGGACCGCCCATTGATAGAAGCGAACGTGAACACCGGGACGCCGCTTTTGAGCGTTTGCGATCCCGCCACGGGGACCCACGCGCCCTCGGTCGCCTTCGGTTCCGGGAGGACCGTGTCCGCGGTGCTCAGTTTCTTGGTGGCCGCGCCGGGGGCCGTGAATTCGAGGAACCGGTCCGCGAAGTGGAACCGCGCTTCGGCGGCTCGGTCGGTCCCGCCCACGAGATCGCGAACGGACACCCACAGGTCGCACCCGAAAGCGACCTCGGCCCCGGCGGCCGGTTCGATGATCGACAACTTGACGTTGGTCGCCCGGAACGTGATGTCGCCGCCCTTGGCGGGCTTCGGGGCGATCTGGGTCCCGGAGAGCATCAGCTCGGGCAGGACGCCCACGCGGGTCGCGGGCACCTCGAAGCCCCAACTTTTCCAGGTCTTGAGCGACACCTGGCCGACGTTCGGGAGCGTGTCGACGAGCACCTGGACGGCGATCGTCTCGCCCTTTTTCTTGGGGTGGGGGATGGAGCCTTTGAGGTGGGCGAAGGTTTGTGCGTCTTCGTTGATCGGGAGCCGGAGGCGGGTCGCGGCGCCGGTCGGCTTGACCGACTTGACCAGCGGCAGCGGCTCGGCCGCGGAACCCAGCGCACCGAGCAAGCCGAGGGCACCGAGCAGCGCGACCGAGAGAACACGGGCCGGCCCGAACATGATGCGATCCCTCTATCGGAAATCCGTCGTTACAAGCCGTCCGAAGGCCCCGGTGCCCCACCCGGGTTCGCCCGCGATGAACGGCGGGCTCTTCGTGGGACCGAACGACCCGAGCGGCCGGGGGCACCGGCCGCTCGGGTCGTTCCGGGGGCGGTTTACTTCTTCTCGCGCGGCGGGGGCGCCTGTTCCACTTTTTGGTTCGGGTCCGGTTTCACCGGGGCGTCCGGTCCCTTCTTGACTTCCGCTTTCGGGGGCTTCGGCGGGTCGACCAGTGGGGCACTGGAGTTGACATCCGCGAGGTCCGCGAGGTCGCCGCCCGCGCGGGTGCCCAGCGCCAGGAGCACCTTCCTGTCGATGTTCGCCGGGATGAACCGCACCGAGCCATCGCCCATCAGGGCATACGTTCCGGGCTTGCCGCCGTTAGTGTGCCGGAACCCGGACATCGGGTCCTCCTCGTTGAACCCGCGGACCGTCGCCCCGCCGCCCGCGATCCACGGTTGCGAGAGGGTGGTGGGCGGGGTCTGCATCATGTAGATCGTGTTGGCGAGCCCGTCGGTCACATCCTCGGCACGCGAGCCCCAGTTATAGCCCGTCATCCCGAGCCGCTTTTTCACGTTCGGGTCGGTCGTGTTCGGGTCCTCGCGAGCGGAATCCAGGCCGGTGCCGGAGATCGCGACGTAGTTGGTCGCGCCGAACACGTGGTCCGGGGCGTACTCCGAGGTGGCCCGCCACGCGGACTGCGGGTACGAAGGCACCAGGAGTTCGGGCACCCACGCGCCGCCAGCGGCCAGGTTCTTCTCGTCGTACCAGGCGAGGTTCTTGTTCACCTGCGCCGCCAAGCCGCCGCGCCCGAGGTAGGGGAGCAGATCGGCGAACAGGCTCACCCGCTGGATCGGCGGGTGCTCCAGCCCCAACCGGGCGCGGTCCGTTTTCGCTCGCTTGAAGGTGCCGGGCGGGAGGGCCGCGCCGCCGTTGAGCGCCTTTGGTGCGACCGCGGCGAGCGCGTGGTAGCTCGAATCGGCCGAGAACACCGCCATCTTACCTTTGATCTGGTTCGCCACACCGAACAACCGCGGCGCGATCACGGTGCGGAACGCGGTGTCGGACCAGGTGAGGTCGACGGTGACGAACAGTTCCCGGTCGCGGTGGAACAGGTCGATGTGCGACGCCGCCTCGGGCTCGCCGCTCGCCCCTTGCCCGGACGGCCCCGGTCCGATCGGCCCCATCGATCCCGGCCCCATCGGCCCCGGCTGCCGGCCCGGCCCTTCCCCAATTCCCGGGGGACCGGGGCGCGGCCCCATTGAGGACCCCATGCCCGGCGGCGGGAAACTGGACCCCATGCCCGGTGGCGGGAAACTGGACCCCATGCCCGGCGGGTACGGGGCCGGCCCCATACCGGGGGGGAACCCCGGCCCCATGCCCGGTTGCGTACCGGTGCCGGGGAGCATGGCCCCCGGGGCCGTCGAGTCGCGGAAGTCGATCTTGGTCGTGAGGAGCAGTTTCAACAGCTCGGTTACCGTCGCCAGCCCGGGGCTGAGTTTCTCTTTGCCGAGTTCGTGGGCGAAGTCCTTGTCGGTGAACTTGAGCCGCAGGTGCCCGACCAGCTGCCGGAACCCGAACGCGGTCACGTTCGCGCTCACGAACTGGAGGCCCGACGCGATCGGGTCCAACGTGGTCGCCAGAACCTGGTAGTCCTTTTTCATCAGCTTCGGGTCGTACTGCCGGGCGTCGAACCGTTCGGCGTACACCAGGAGCGGGGGGGCGGTGCGGTCCGCTTCGAAGTCGTCGAGCGCGATCTTGAGTTCCGGGTCGATGGTGCGGTACTCGTCAATCCGCGTGTACGACTGAACCATCGCGTTCGGGTCGGATTGTTTGGCGGGCGGCTTCGGCGCCTCCTTCGGTTGCGCCTCCATCGGCGCGGGCATCGGCATCGCGTCTGGCGACATCGGCGCCGGCGTCGGCGCGAGCGCCGTGGTGTCCAGTTCGCTCTTGAACGGCGGGTAGCCGTTCTCGGCCAGTTCGCCGAGGTAGCGCTCCAGGAGGGCGTGGTCACCGACCAGCACGTGCTGGGTGTCGTACACGCACACCCCGTAAGGCTTCTCCTTCAGTGGGCGCTCGGAGCCCTTCGGCAACGCGACGTACATGTCCCCGAACAGGGACCGCATCGCGAGCGCGTTGGCGATCGCGTGGAGCACCGGCGCGGTGCGGAACTCGTAGAGCGCGTGCCCCTTGACCGTTTTCGGGGCGGGCTTGAGCGGCATCCTCGCGAGGAGGTCCGGGGCCTTCACCGGGTTCTTCAGCTTCACGACCCCGAACGGGTCGCGCCCGTCCCCCGCGAAGCAGTGGACGTACGCGGTGACGTCGTCCGGGGTGAACCCGAGCGTGTCCCGGAACATCGCGCTCACCGGCTGATCGACGAGGGCGCCGTACACCGGGCTGTTGCGCATGAGGTCCAGGTTGAGCCGGTACACGGCCACGGTCTGCCCGGGGAGCAGGTTGGAGGTGACTCGGGTGCTCTTCGGTACGGGCGGGGCGGCGACCGGATTGGTCTTCTTCTTGTCCTTGTTTTCGACCTGTTCGGGATCGGTCGTTCCGGTCGTTCCGGTTGGCCCGTTGGTACGCGGCGACCCGGTCGGGGGCTTCTTCTTTGAGTCGCCACCGAAGAACGCGACCCCACCGCCCACGAGCACCGCCAGCGCGACCACGCCGGCGATGACCGGCACCAGCTTCTTGTTCTTCCCCCCGGGGGCTTTGGGCTTCTTGGCCTTGTCGGCCTTGTCGGCCTTCTTGTCTTTCTCTTTGGCCGCGCCGCTTTCGGCCGCCGGCTCTTCAACCTTGAAGCGGTACTTGCACTTGGGGCATTCCACCTTGGTGCCCACAAGGTTCGGGTTCTTGATGAGAACCGGCGCCTCGCAACTGGGACACTGAACCTTGAAACTCGGCATGGAGCGCTCCCGCGGTGCCGTCAGTTGAAGAGGGCGTGAGGTGTTGTGGAACTCATCTTAGTGGCACGGGCGCCGGTGGTGCAAAGGGTTTTTGTGGTCGTTTGTGTCTGAAAATCGGCCCCGCACGACTACAACCGCGCGCCGGGCCTGGGCCGACCCGCTCTTTGTGTCCGTTTTTGGGGCCGGCGTGGCGGGACAAGTGGAAACGGCCGGTGGCAAGCTCGGGAGGCCGTAACGGCGGCGCCTGCGCAGGGGCGAGAAACTCATGTGCGTTGTACTTTTTCCCTTCACACCGGGGCCGTCCACACTATCCTGTAATATCGTTCGCCGGCACGTCGCGCCCTGCCGACCTGCTGGCGCCGCGGAGTTCTGAGCCATGCGTTCCCCGATCAAGGGGCTGCTCGAACGGCTGCGCCCGCGCCAGTACGGGCGCCGCGAGCCGCTCGTCCTGATTAACGGGCTGGCCGAACAGGCCGAATCGTGGTACCGGAACCGCAAGTTCTGGTCGCGGTACTTCGAGGTTCTGACCCCGAACATCATCGCGTACGAGGGCGACGCGATCCACAACCGCATCGCGTCGAAGGAGCCAATCACCGTCGAGTACCTCGTCGAGCAGCTCCACACCTACCTGACCCAGTTCGTGCAGACGCCGCCGTACCACCTCGTTTCGAGCAGCCTGGGGGGAAAGGTTGCGGTCGAGTTCGCGGCCAAGTACCCGGAGCTGGTCAACCGCGTGGTGCTCCTGTGCCCGTCCGGGATGGGCGACGTGGAGCAGCTGCCCATCATCGAGGGCGTGGTCGGGCGCAACGCACGGGCGATGGTGGAGAGCGTGTTCCACAAGCCCAAGCGGGCCGACGGCGAGCTGCTGCGGTACTACCGGGCCAAGTTCGCGAACCGGAAGTGGCAGAAGGGGTTCTTGCGGACCGTGCGCGGGACGACCGAGCACACCGTGCGCGAGAAGATGAAACTCGTGGCCGCGCCGACCCTGCTGGTCACCGCCTCGGGGGACAAGGTGTGCGACCCGAAGACGGCCGAGGACGCGGCCCGCGAGCTGCCCAACGGGCACTTCCGCAAGATCGAGCGGTGCGGCCACGCCCCGCAGATCGAGAAGCACTGGCTGATCAACCGGCTGGTCGTAGACTTCCTCAGTTCGACGCGACCCACCGCGCACCCGTCGTGGACCAAACTCATCCTGGCGAAGGCCCCCCGAGCGAGCAAATGACGCCATCTACCGTGCCGCCGCAATCGGCGATCACTGCCCCGATAGCACCCGCCGCGGTGCCGCACGTTCCGCCCCTGTCGGCGGACGCGGCCAAGACGAACCCGAACCCGCCGGCCGGCACCCCGAAGGGGCCGGACTGGTGGCTGATGATGCGGGCGTTCTTGACCCAGGGCAAGCGGATCGCCTCGTTTGCGCCGAGTTCGCGGTTCATGGCCCGGAAGATCCTCGACGGCATCGACTGGAGCAAGGCGAACTCGATCGTCGAA
>DASWYH010000298.1:0-5867 GCA_036405095.1 Gemmata sp.
CGCCCGGCTCCACGCCGCCGCCGAACAGTGGCTCGCGCTCCGGCCGGGGCTCCCGGACCGGGTTCAGGGGCTCGTGTGGCAGGGCCGCATATACGGGTACGCCCGCGACCACGACAAGAGCCTCGCGAAGTACCGCGAGGCCCTGGCGCTGGACCCGAACCACTTCGAGGCGCGGTATCACCTCGCGATCGCGCTCGTGCAGTCCGCGCCCGACGAGTGCCTCCGGCACTTCGACATCCTGATCCACCAAAAACCGGGGAACCGGTTCATCCGGTTCCTGGTGGCGACCACGCGCCGCCGGTTCGGGCAGTTCGCGGGCGCGCGCCAGGTGCTCGACACGATGCTGGCCGCCGACCCGAACGATTTCGCCGCGCTCATCGAGTTGGCCCAACTGAACATGGACGAGGGCAAGCCCGCGGCCGCCGAACCGCTCCTGGAGCGGGCGCTGAGGCTCGGCCCGAACGTGCCCGAAGCGAACCTCGCCATGAGCCGGTGCCAGCAACTCGCCGGGCGCCCGGACCGGGCCGAGCACTACCGGAAGCGGTTCGAGGAAACGGACGCCGAACGGAGGCGCCCCCGCGGCCAAACCCCGCTCCCGCAACCGTAGGCCGTCGAAAGCAGTCGCCGAACCGAACGGACCAACCTTATTTAGGACACGCCCCATGCGCGTTCCCCGCTCCGCGTCCCGCCTCGCCGCTCTCACGGGCGCGGTCGCCCTGGCCCTGCTGCTCGGCGCCTGCAACTCGCGCCCGCAAGGGACCCCGGCGGCTGACCCGACCCCGGCGGCCGAGCCGCCCCCGGAGTACACCGGCCCGGCGTGGTTCAAGGACGTGACCGCCGGGACCGGCGTCCGCGCCACCTGTCGCAACGGCGAAGAGGCCGACCAGTTCACCATTCTCGAATCGCTCGGCACCGGGGCCGCCGTGTTCGACTACGACCGCGACGGGCGGCCCGACATCTTCATCGTCGGAGGCGGGTACTTCGATGGCCCCACAAAGGCGGACCTCAAGGGCCACCCGAGCAAACTCTACCGCAACCGCGGGAACTGGGAATTTGAAGACGTGACCGCCCCGACGGGGCTGAACACCTCGGGGTGGTACACGCACGGGGCCGCGGTCGCCGACTACGACCGCGACGGGTTCCCGGACCTCGCCGTCACCGGGTTCGGGCGCGTCGCGCTCTTCCACAACGAGCCCGACGGCAAGGGCGGGCGGAAGTTCGTGGACGTGACCGAAAAGCTCGGGCTCCGAGACCCCTCGTGGGGCACCAGCGCGGCGTGGGGCGACATCGACGGCGACGGGTTCCCGGACCTGTATGTGTGCCACTACGTGGATTGGTCGTTCGCCAATCACCCCGTGTGCCCCGGGCAGGTATCGGGCGTGGCGCGCGACGTGTGCGCACCGCAGAAGTTCAAGCCGCTCGTCCACGCGCTGTTCAAGAACGAGAAGGGGCTGCGCTTCCGCGATGTCGCCTCGGAACACCACTTCAAGCCCGAGGGCTGCGGGCTGGGGGTCGTCATCGCGGACCTGAACGGCGACGGGCAGCCCGACATCTACGTCGCCAACGACGCCTCGAACAACTTCCTGTTCTTCAACCGCAGCGGGAAGCTCGAAGAGAAGGGCGGCCCGTCGGGCACCGCGGTCGACGACACCGGGCGCTACAACGGCAGCATGGGCACCGATGTCGCGGATTACGATCGGAGCGGGCGGGCGGCCCTGTGGGTCACGAACTACCAGGGCGAGTTGCACGCGCTGTACCACAACCTCGGGGGCGAGCTGTTCGATCACCGGTCGCGGGCGCTGGGGGTGGCGAAAATCGGGCTGCACCGGGTCGGGTTCGGCACCGCGTTCGTGGTCCTGGACCGTGACGGGTACGAGGACGTGGTGGCGGTGAACGGGCACGTGATCCGCCAGCCCTCGGGCAGCGCGCTGAAGCAGGCGCCGGTGCTGTTCCACAACACCGCGCAGGACGGGCGCCGGTGGTTCCGCGACACCAGCGACCGCGGCGGCCCCTTCTTCCGCGCCCCCGCGGTGGCGCGCGGGCTGGCGCTCGGCGACCTCGACAGCGACGGGAAACCGGACCTCGTTGTCACGCACAACAACGGCCCGGTAACGGTCCTCCGGAACGAGGCGCCGGCCGATGCGCCCTGGGTCGGCTTCGCGTTGACCGGGAACGGGCACCGGGACGTTGTCGGCTCGACGGTCACTGTCGAACTTGAAAGCGGTCCCCTCACGCGGTTCGTCAAGGGCGGCGGCAGCTACCTCTCCGCGGGCGACCCGCGCCTACACTTCGGCCTGGGAAACGGGACGATCAAGCGTGTGACGGTGCGCTGGTCGTGGGGCGCAGCGCAGTCCTGGGAGGGCGTCGGACCCGGCGCGTACTGGGAACTCGTTGAGGGCCAGCCCGGCGCGAAGCGGCTCCCGCCCGCGCCGTGAAGCCGATCCGCGGGCACCAAGGGGCGCGCCGCACGCCGTTCTGCCCCCGCGGCGTTGTTCGCGCCGTTCTGCCCGCTACCGGGTCCGGTGTCACCCGGGCTTCAGCTTGTCGCGGAACACCGCCCGCAGTTTCTCGACCTTCGGCCCGATCACCGCCCGGCAGTACCCCCGGCGCGGGTTCCGCGCGTAGAAGTCCTGATGGTCTGCGGTCGCCGGGTAGAACGCGGTGAACGTGCGGACCTCGGTCGCCACCGGGGAGCGAAAGACCCCGGCCGCGTCGATCTTCTGCTTGTACCGCTCGGCAAGGGCCTTTTGGCGCTCGGAGTGCGCGAACACCACCGAGCGGTACTGGGGTCCGCGGTCGCGGCCCTGGCGGTTGGGTGTGGTCGGGTCGTGCGAGCGCCAGAACACTTCCAACAGCTCCGGGTACGAGACGGCTTCGGGGGCGAACGTGACCTGCACCACCTCCGCGTGCCCGGTGCGCCCCGAACACACCTGCTCGTAGCTCGGGAACGGCACCGTGCCGCCGCTGTACCCCGATTCGACCTTCCGAACACCCTTCCACTGCTCGAACACCGCTTCGCTGCACCAGAAGCACCCCGAACCGAGCGTCGCGAGTTCGACCGGGGGGGCGTCGGCCGGTGTCGCGGGGGGCGGGTCCGCGGGCGGAATCTCGCTCGGGTCCAGTACCGGGAAGTTCTCGGGCACGTTGAACCCGCCGCCCAGCGGCGGGACGAGGTACACCGCCGCGAGCGCGAACAGCAGGAGCGGAACGGCCACCAGCGCGTGACGTGACATATCGGGCCTCGGAGCAACGGGGAGGCCCCGCCCAAGGGCCAGGGCACAAGCTCCCGGAGTGTATGATACCCGCCGGGCCGCGCGCGTTACGCCCTCCACTTCCCCGGCAAGGTGGTGGAGCGGTTCTCGCCCGAATTCGGGGCGCGGCTGCGGGGAGATCGAACCCGTTGTACCGCCGTTTGGTGAGCAAGATACCGGTCCGTGGGAGGTGCCGCCCGGACCGACCGGCGAGTTCCCCTCAAATAAACGACCCGCGGTCCGCACGCGGAAGCGCCTTCGCGCACCCGAACAAGTGAACCCGGCGCACCGGCGCAACCGATAAAGATGGCGCGGCCCTTCCCCCGTGAGAAGAACTCGATGCGACCCCTCCGCGCGCTCGGCCGCGCCGCCCTGCTGCCCGCGCTCCTGATCGCGCCGGCCGGGTGCGCGCACCACAGCCTGACCCGGAACACGGTGCTGACGACCAGCACTGTCATGGACATCCAGTACCGGAGCGTGCTGGCCAACCTGGCCATGATGTCGTGCCACCCGGAGGCCCTCCCGAACCACGTTCACCTGGCCGACGGGGTGGTCCAGATCAACGACCGGGTGGGGTTCGGACAGGCGGGCGGGTTCTCCGCCCTGGGCGGCGATTTCGGGTTCGAACAGTTCGGGCCGTCCGGGCAGCGACAGGTGACCGAGCAGTGGGGGACCGACGCGACAACCGACCCGGAGCGACTGTACGATCTCCAGTCGCTCTACCGCGTGGGGCTGGCGCTGGCCCCGCTGCCCCCGCCGAACGCCGTCGCCTACCTCCGGCAGCAGAAGCCGCCCGGCGACGAGAAGCGGAGCGGAACCGCTTCCGACGGGCCGTCCGGCACAACCTCTACTGGGGGTAGCGGTTCCACCCTCTCCGGCAGCGGGAGTTCGAGCGGGGGCGATGGTCGTCGGGTGCCGCTCGAGGTGCTACTGACCGACGTCCCCCCGCCGGGGTGGTATCACATCGGGCGGAAGAAGGACGTACCGAAGGACGCTTGCTTCGTCGGTCGCTGGGGCGACCGTTACGCCTGGGTAACGGCCGACGGGGTGCCACAACTCGCCCGCTTCACCGGCACCGTTCTTCTGGTCATCAAGCTCAAACCCGGGGAGCGGGCCGGCGCCCAGAGCGGGCTGGCGGTCACCAGCGGGAACTGAGCGCGACTGGTGCGTGTGCCTTGCGAAGGCATCTGGAGCCCTCGGGAAGAAGTCCCGACCGGCGGCCCTCGTCCCGGCCGGAACCACCGGGGGGCGGCTCAGGGGGCAACAAATGGGCTGAAGCGCGCCCAGAAACGGCTCCGTCGCGGAAGCCAGCGGGCCGTAACGCGCAATGAGCACCGGGCCGGTCTCGAAAGTGCCAACGTGGGAGCCGACCCGGAGCACCAGCCGGGAAAAGCCGCCATCGGGGAAGCGACCGAGGGGCGCCCCCGATGGTTCAACCGGGGTAATTCTTGGCTCCTTTTTGTGCTCCGTTGCGTCCGTCCGGTCTTCTAGTTGACCACGTTGCGGAGCGGTTCGCCGAGCAGCGCCCGGCGGCACGCCTGGGCGCCCTTCACCCGCATGTCGAGCAGCCCCTCTTCTGAGTAGAACGCGGAGTGCGGGTTCAGAATCACCCGGTCGTGGCACGGGTCCGCCGGGTCGCGCCACGCGACCAGCAGCGGGTGGTCCGAGGGCGGCGGCTCGAAGGGCAGCACGTCGATGGCCGCGCCGCGCAACTGCCCGGAGCGGATCGCGGCCGGGATCGCGGTCGCGTCCACGGTCGCGCCGCGGGCGGTGTTCACCAGATACCCCCCGGCCGGCATCAGCGCGAGCCGACGGGCGTCCACGATGTGCCGCGTGTCCTCGGTCAGCGGGCAGTGGACGCTCACCACGAACGCCTGCCGGAACAGGTCGTCGACCTTTTCGACCCGGCGGAGCCCGTTCGCCTTGTCATAGCCGTCCGACTTGTACGGGTCGAAGAACGCCACGTCCATGCCCAGGGCCTTCGCGCGCAGGGCCGCCGCGGTCCCGATGCACCCGAGCCCGATCACCCCGAACACGCGCCCGCGGAGCCGCACCAGTGGCGCGCCCTGCATGTAGCTCCAGTCCCCGCGCCGCTGCTGGAGCCGCACGTTGAAGAAGTTGATCCCGCGGGTGAGCGAGAGCATCATCCCGATGGCCGAATCGGCGACCTCCTCGGTACCGTAGTCGGGCACGTTGCCCACCGGGATGCCCCGCGCGCGGGCGGCGCGGAAATCGACGTTGTCGTACCCGACCCCGCACCGCACGATCAGCTTGCAGTTCTGTAGCCGCGCGAGGGTCGCGGTGGTGATCGCGATGTTGTGGTAGAGCATCACCGCGTCGGCCGTTTCGATGTGCCCGACCAGATCGGCTTCGGAGGTCGCGTTGAGCGCGACGACATCGGCGACGTCGCCGAGCAGCTCGCGCTCGGGGCTGAGGTCATCGGCCAGGAAGTCGGCGATCACAACGCGGAAGCGTGACATGGTTCGGTTCTCAAAACGGCCGGTTCGGGAGGATGAGTGCGTTCTATATTCGCGCGCGGGAGAAAGCTACTAGCATGAGAGGAGCCACCCTCTACCGAGATCCCGAACACATGGCCCGACGCTCCCGTGCCCGCGA
>DASWYH010000299.1:0-3236 GCA_036405095.1 Gemmata sp.
GGCGGCCCTCCTCACCGGCATGGGCGACGACGGGGCGCGCGGGCTGCTGGCCATGCGGCGGGCCGGCGCGTACACGGCCGCGCAGGACGAGGCGAGCTGCGTCGTGTTCGGGATGCCCAAGGAGGCGATCGCCCTCGGCGCGGCCCAGCAGGTGCTCCCGCTGGACCGCATCCCGGAGCACCTCCTGCGCGCCGCCGCCGCCATCACGTGAGCTCAGTTTTCGGGCGGCCCCCGAACCGCACCAATCCGGGGGCCGGGAGCAAATCGCGGGGCAACGGTTCGATCAGTAAATGCAGGTTTGTTCGCGGGGGCACGGGTGCCGCCCGCGGCACACTCAGAACCCTTTCTCGGTATCCCTTGGAGGACGGTCACATGTCCACGATTCGCGCTCTGGTGGTCGATGATTCTCGCGTCATGCGGAACATGGTGATGAACGCGCTGAAGCAGTCCCGGCTCGCGACGTTCGAGTTCACGGAAGCGAGCGACGGGGCCGACGCGCTGACCAAGTTCGACCCGGCCAACATCGACATGTGCTTCGTCGACTGGAACATGCCCAACATGAACGGGATCGAGTTCGTCAAGAAGGCCCGCGCGACCGGCACCGCGTTCAACGTCCCGATGGTCATGGTGACCAGCGAGCAGACGATGGCGAAGATCGAGGAGGCCCTGTCCCAGGCCGGGGCCGACTCGTACATCTGCAAGCCGTTCACCCCGGACGACATGAAGGTCAAGCTGGAGAAGCTCGTGAACAAGGTGCTCACGGCCAAGGCGACCCCGGAAAAAGCGGGCGGGTTCTTCTCCGGCCTGTTGAGCTAACCTCCCACCTCCCATCGCACGGGCGCGCCCCCCGGGGCGCGCCCCGGAGATCTAACCCATGCCCGAACTGTTAGTACCCACGCCCACGGATACGTTCCCGCCGGCCATCACCCAGGCGGTCCAAGAGGCGGCGACGGCCTTCTTCACCACGTCCTGCGGGCTCGCCCACGTGCCCGGGGCGCAGGGGAGCGAGGAATCGCAGTGCGCCGGGATCATGAGCACCATCTCGTTCCTGGGCGACAAGCCCTGGGCGTTCGCGATGGCGCTCCCGTCGGCCGCGGCGGTGATGATCGCCAAGGCGTTCGCCGGGTTCGAGATCGAGTTCGACAGCCCCGACATGGGCGACCTGTTGGGCGAGATCGCGAACGTGATCGCCGGGGACATCAGCGCCCGGTTGGACGCGAAGGGGATCAAGGCGCAAATGTCCCTGCCCACGTCGGTCCGCGGGGAGAACGTGGCCCTGCTGGTGCCGCACGGGGTCTCGACGACCCGGCTGCTGTTCTCGGGTCCCAACGGGAAGTGCTGGTTCAACCTGGTGAGCGCTCGTTCCGACGGCCTGGCGTTCCGCCGCCCCGGCGCGGTGTGACCGCCCCTGGGGCCGCGCCCCGGGAGCACCTCCCGGGGGCACCGGCCCCGAACCGGAGCGCGCCTCGGACCGCGCCCCGAGAACCGACCGAACCCATCCGGCAGCAGCACCCGGCCCGTCGTGACCATCGCCCGTAAGCTGCGAAGAGCGCGCGCGGGCATTCCAGCTTCGGGCACCGGTTCAACAGCCCCGCTCCACTTCACGAAATCCAAAGCCCCAACGTTTTTCTGGCGACAGCCGCGTGCCGTTCCGGCTCCCGGCCCGACGACGTGTGCCCTGCCCCCCGTGGCCCCGCGGCGCCCGCCCCGGCCACACGGGGACCGTTCGCGTAAACCGCTTGAAGCGGTGGGGCTTTTGGTCGGGTTCGTCGCTATATTAGCCCCACTCGCAGATTCACTGTCCGGAGTTCGTTCGATGCCGGAGCCGGTGCCTCTCCCCGCACCCAGCGCCCCCCCACCGCCGCCGGCCCGCTCGCGGTGGGGCCGGCGGGCCGACGCCCTCATCATCGCGCTGGTCCTCGGGTTCGCGTTCCTCGCGGGGTCGTTCGTCGCACGGAACTCGGACGTGTGGCTGCACCTCGCAACCGGCCGGGCGCTGGTCCGCGGCGACTATCACCTCGGCACCGACCCGTTCGCGTACACCACGGACGGGCGGTACTGGGCGAACCACTCGTGGCTGTTCGACCTCGGGCTGTTCGCCGCGTTCGAGGGGCTCGGCGGCCCCGGGGTGGTCGCGCTCAAGGCGCTCGCGGTCGCCGGGACCGCGGGCGCGATGTGTTTCGCGGCCCGCGGGCGCGGGCCGGTGTGGGTCACGGGCGCCTGCGTCCTGCTCGCGGTCCTCGCGAGCAGCCCGCGGCTGCTCCTTCAGCCGGCGGTCGGTTCGGCGCTGCTGCTGGCGCTGTGCCTGTGCTGCCTGCGGGCGGGCGGGCGGGCGCTGGTCGCGGTGCCGGCTCTGATCGCGGTGTGGGTGAACCTCGACGCGTGGTTCGTGCTCGGGCCGCTCCTCGTGGGGCTGTTCTGGCTCGGGCGCCAGTTCGGCCCCGGGCGCGCCGCGCCCCCGGCGTGGCCCCGGTGGTTCGTACCCCTCTGTGTGGGGGCGTGCCTCGTGAGCCCGCACCACGTTTTCGCGCTGGTGCTCCCGATGGAACTGTCGCCGGCCGTGTGGGCGAGCGCGTTCCGCACCGACCCGCGGTTCGCGGGCGTGTTCGCGTCGCCGTGGCACCTCGCGCCGCTCGGCGCGGCCGGGGGCTACAACCCCGCGGCGTGGGCGTTCTTCGGGCTGCTCGGGCTGGGCGCCGGGTCGTTCGCGGTGAACCGGCGGGCGGTGCTCGGGTGGCGGGCCGCGGTCTGGGTGCCGTTCGCGCTGCTCGCCGCGTGGCAGGCGCGCCTGATCCCGTTCTTCGCGGTCGTCGCCGGCCCGATCACCGCGCTCAACCTGCACGAGGTGATCCCGGAACGGGCGCTCGCGCGCGCCGGGCGCGGGCTGGTGCTCGGGGGGGGCGCGGCGCTACTGGTCCTCGCGTGGTTCGGGTGGGCGACCGGGTTCACGAACCGCGACCGGGCAGCCGCGTGGGGCGTCCACACCGACCCGACGCTGGCCCGCGCGGCCGAAGGGGTGCCGCAGTGGCGCGCCACGAGCGGGGCCGCGAACGCTCGCGTGCTCGCGACGCATCCCGACGCCGGGCACTACAGCGCGTGGTTCGCGCCGGGCGAGCGGCACTTCCTCGACTCGCGGCTGCATCTGTTCACGCACGTCGCGAGCGACTACGTTGCGGCGGCGCGGGCGCTCGGGCTGCTCGACGCGCAGCCCCCGGGGGGCGGGCGCCCGCTGGCCC
>DASWYH010000300.1:0-1913 GCA_036405095.1 Gemmata sp.
GAGCCGATCCGACCTGACCCCGGGTACGATCCTGGAAGTACACCTCATTCGCTCGAAAGGGGTGCCGGCGGCGAAGGCCACCGAGGACGACTTGCGCATCAAGTACGCGGTCGTTTTGGGGCGCGACGCGAACCCGCCCAAGGACATTGGCAGCGGCAGCGGGGACAAGAAAAAGAAGGACGAGAAGAAGAAGAAGAACTGACCCGTTTTCGCAGAACCTCGCGAATGGCCGGGCGCCCCTTCGGGCGCCCGGCTTTTTTTAGGGCCGCAACTCGGCCTGGGCCTTTTGCGCCGCGGCAACGATTTTGGCTTCCCAGTCGGGGTCGTCGGGGTGGAACGGGAACGTGACCCCGCGCGAGCTGTTCACGAGCGCCCCCAACCCGTCCGCCCGGTACGCGGCCTTCACGTCCGCTGCGGTCCCCCCTTGCGCGCCGTAGCCCGGAACCAGGAGCCACACATCGGGCATCGCGGCGCGCAGCTCGACCAGCTCGCGCGGGTGCGTGGCCCCCACCACGGCCCCCACGTCACCCAGACCGCACGCGCCGAGCGTCGCGGCGTTCCACTTCACCACCTCTTCGGCGACGTGGCGGTAAACGGGCTTGCCGTCGCACACCAGGTCCTGGAACAGCCCGGCGCCGGGGTTGCTCGTGCGCACAAGAACGAACACCCCGCGCGCGGCCTTCTGCGCGGCCGTGAGGAACGGCTCCACCGCGTCCCGGCCGAGGTACGGGTTGATGGTGAGCGCGTCGGCGTTCCAGACCGGGAGCGCTTCGCCCTCGACCACGCACCCGCCGAACGCGGCGTCCGCGTAAGCGGTCGCGGTGGAGGCGATGTCGCCGCGCTTGGCGTCGAGAACGGTCACGAGACCGAGTTCCTTGGCCGTGCGGAGCACGACATCGAGCCCGGCGCACCCCCACGCCCCGAACAGCTCAAAGAACGCGGCCTGCGGCTTCACGACGCCCGCGTAAGGCGCGACCAGTTCCAATACCTTGAGGCAGAACGTGTAGACCTTTTCGGCGTGGACCGCAAGGCGGTCGGGGTCCGTGAGGCGCGACGGAACGGAGCGGATCGATTTCGGCAACGACTCCCAGCGCGGGTCGATGCCGACGCACAGCGGACCTTTCGCGCGGACGGCTTCGGCAAGGCGGTCGGAGAAAGAAGGCATATTGTCCTCGAAACGAGCCGGAAGGCGGAGCGGTGGCACGAGCGGACGAGGCGGAAGACGAGCCGGGAGCGGGAGACGGCGCGTGTGCCGTCTCCCGCTCCCGGCTGGTCAGACGTGTGCCTCACCCGACTCGGCCAGGAACCCCCGCACCGCGGCGTTAAACGCGTCCGGGTTCTCCGCGCTCGACAGGTGCCCGGCGCCCGGGATGTGAACCAGTTTGCTCCCGCGGATCTGGGCCGACAGGTTGGCGGCGGCGAGCGGGGGCGTGACCGAGTCGTGTTCGCCGACGATCACCAGCGTCGGAACCGCGATGCCCGACAGCCGGGGGTTCGCATCGGGGCGGTCGCGGAGCGCGACCAGCGCGGCCACCACGCTCGCCGGGGGCTGCTTCGCGGCGATGGCGCGCAAGCGATCGACCGTCTCGGGCTTCGAGTTGCGGGTCGCGTCGCTAAGCACCTTCGGCACCATCCCGTCGAACAGCGCGGCGCTGCCTTGCGTTTGAACCAGTTCGATGGACCTGGTGCGGTTCGCTTTGGCGTTGCTGTCGTCCGTGCCGGCGCGGGTGTCGGCGAGGATCAGCCCGGCCAGCTTGTCGGCGTGGTGGTGGGCGAACGCGAGCGCGACGTAACCGCCCATCGACAGCCCGCCGACGATCGCTTTTGAGATGTTGAGAGCGGCGAGGAACTCCGCGACCAGGTCCGCCGCGCACTCGATCGTGAACGCGCCGGCCGGGGACTCGCCGAACCCC